>NZ_JADPMS010000014.1:0-40727 GCF_015686645.1 Streptococcus sp. NLN76
GGTTGGAGGTAAAATGAAGGGCTGGGTAACAGACTTTGTAATGAAGACTGAGCAACAAGGAGGATAAGAAACAACCATGAGTCCTTTCCATAACTCTATTGTTCTGGGAAACATTGCAATAGTCAAGTATTTATACAATCATTGTTCAAACTGGGTTTTAATAACCCTCTAAACTTATATTACGAGGAGGGGTTCCTATTCAAGAGTTAAATATCGGGAATATCCATAATTCTGAGGGAAAAACTCAGGTGACACGTTCCATCTTCTTTGGACCTGAAGATAAAGCTGCTGTCAAGGAATTGAGCGAGGTTTATCATGTTCAATTCAATACCAAAACAACTCCATCTGGTAATGATGGTGCTGCTCAGGTTAATGTCTTGGACTACATTTGATTTTCTGTGGCTAAACTCATTTCAACAATTTGAAGGAGAGTAATTATGACAATTAGTATCATACAGGCCGTCCTTATCGGTCTTTGGACAGCCTTTTGTTTTAGCGGTTTGTTGCTTGGTATTTACACAAACCGAAGCATCGTTCTCTCATTTGGAGTTGGTATCATTTTGGGGGATCTTCCTACGGCCTTAACCATGGGAGCCATTAGTGAATTGGCCTATATGGGATTTGGAGTAGGAGCAGGTGGAACTGTACCTCCAAATCCAATTGGACCTGGTATCTTCGGAACTCTAATGGCGGTTACTAGCGCAGGCAAAGTCACTCCAGAAGCAGCTTTAGCTCTATCGACTCCGATTGCGGTCGGGATTCAATTTTTACAGACGTCAGCCTATACCATTCATGCTGGTTCTCCAGAATCCGCTGTGAAACACTTACGGGCAGGGAATATCTCTAAGTTTAGAGGTGTTGCAAATCGTACCATCATTACCTTTGCTGTTGTTGGATTTGCCTTAGGATTTTTAGGAGCCTATTCAATGGATACTCTGCTAAGTCTTGTGGAGCTTATCCCACCAGTATTGTTGAATGGACTTAGTGTAGCCGGTAAAATGCTTCCAGCCATTGGCTTTGCCATGATTCTATCCGTTATGGCCAAGAAAGAATTGATCCCATTTGTTCTTCTAGGCTATGTTTGCGCTGCTTATTTAGAATTGCCTGTTATTGGGATCGCCATCGTCGGAAGTATTTTTGCCTTGAAAGAATTTTTCAACAAGTCAGAACAGCCCGTAGTTAAACAGGAGGAGGTCCAAGATGACTGGATCTAAACTAAGTAAAAAAGACTATATCACAACATCCTTAAGAGCCTTTTTCCTTCAGAATGGTTTTAACTATAACAATTATCAGGGGATTGGCTATGCCAATGTACTATATCCAGCCTTTAAAAAACATTTTGGAAATGACGAAAAAGCTCTTTATAAAGCTTTGGAAAAGAACTGTGAATTTTACAATACCAACCCACACTTCTTACCTTTTATCACCAGTCTTCACTTGGTAATGCTGGAAAATAATCGCCCCGAAGATGAAACTCGAGGCATTAAAATGGCCTTGATGGGCCCCTTAGCTGGAATCGGTGATTCCCTATCCCAATTTGTCTTAGCGCCTTTGCTATCCACCATTGCTGCCTCCTTGGCAGGTCAAGGGTTGGTCCTAGGTCCAATCTTGTTTTTCCTTGGGATGAATATCATTCTAACCAGTATTAAATTATTGACAGGTCTTTATGGTTATAAATTCGGAACAAGTGTCATTGACAAAATGAGTGAGCAAATGGCAACGATTTCGAATATAGCGAACATCATTGGTGTCACTGTTATTTCTGGCCTAGCAGTAACATTTGTCAAAATTCAAGTGCCGATTACTTTTGCAGCAGGAGAAGTCCAAGAAGAAGCACAACAAAGTATTGTGTCTATCCAAGGAATGTTGGATAAAATTGCACCAGCCTTACTACCCGCTTTGTTTACTCTATTCGTTTACTACCTCATTAAAAGTAAAAAATGGACTACCTATAAATTGGTTATCTTAACTGTTATTATTGGAATTATTGGAAGTTGGCTTGGAATCCTTGCCTAATCTTATCCCTTCTCATAGTTCGAACTCTCCAGATAAATTGCTGATTGCATTAAGTAAGAAGGTCTTGCCACCATCTCCTTGTCCTAACTCATACCAATGCAATCTCGAAACCAGAATACTCAAAGTTGTTTAACATCTAACTCGAACCTTAATTCAGGAATTGAATTAAGATTTATATTTAAAGAATGCAAGCTTTGCTTGCAAATATTAATAGACTTCCTACGGACCTAATGTAGTTGATCCAATTTCACAGCAGGAATTAGCGCATAACCACACTGAAATATCTTGTGGCTCAGTCTTTTTTCAAGTGATAACTCCGATGAATCTCAAGTTCCGTCACTGTTTTGCAGGAAGTCTAATGATGAAGGTTGTTCAACGGATCAGGAAGACCTGTTGAATGTTTACAATCTAGCGTACAAGGTACGCAGTCAATAAGGTTCACCAAAGATGTTGAACAGTGTTCAGATTTTGAATCATACAGAGTGTCAGTTTATTGCAACCTCAAAGATTACTGTATCTTGGAACCGGATTTAGAATCTCGAGAGGAACAGGGGAGTTAGGGAGGGCTATGATTAGGTTTGATTTTGAAACAAATCTAGAAAGAGAGGTATAGGTTTTCCTAGCCTCTTTCTCTATTTTCCTTGAAAGGAAGAAAAGGAGCAGAGTATGTATAGTCAATCAGTCCTAGAGATATTAGAACGAGAACAGCAACCAGCTCTTAAGTCTGTGTTAAAGTCTGCGAAGCTATTGCTAGAAAACATTTTTGTGTTTGATGATAATTGGGATATGGAACCCTGTTTAATTCCCTATAGACTATCTCCTTTGAGATGGGATATGGATTGTCATGGTGATGAGGAATGGCTGTTTATGTTAAATCGCCAAGAATATTTGTGGAAACTAGGCCTTGCATTTCAACTTTCTGGAGATTCTTCCTATCTTGAAAAAATAAAGGATTTCATGGAATCTTGGATTGCTCAAGTTCAAGAATTTAGTCCCAAAGATTTACGTTGTCGGACAATGGATACTGCCATTCGTTGCATCAGTTGGAGTAGAGTCATTCCTTTGTTAAGAGACAATGCAGTAATTGATGACGAAGAGTATTATAACCTGTTGCAATCTCTTAAAAATCAGCTAACCTTCCTGAAGTACAACTATAGACCCAAAGATACTTTAAGTAATTGGGGTATTTTTCAAACGGTTGCCATCTTATTGGTAGATTATGTATTCGGAAATGAGGTGACGTTAGAATCCGAAAGGCAATTTGCTGATGCAGAAATTTTGACACAAGTTCAAACACAGATTCTTGAAGATGGTACCCAGTTTGAGCAATCTTTTCTCTATCATGTTGAAGTGCTTCAGCTCTTGTTAGAATTAGCTGATCGAATCCCTAAATATGCAGTGCTGTTGTCCGATACCTTGAGAAAAATGGGGAACTATGTGCTATGGATGACAGGGCCTGATGGGCATAATATAGCTGTAGGCGATAGTGATATTCACGCACTTCATGACGTTCTTCAATTTGCAGCTATTGTTCTAGAGGATGCAAACTATCTCCTAGACATCCCGAATATTCGACGGCTCGATTTAAAGATTCTCTTCCTGGTTGGAGAGGAGGGGTTACACACTTTTCAACGTTTGATTCCGGTTAAGCTACCTCAAGGAGGCAACCATTTCTACGAATCCGGACATAGTCTTATTCGTGAAGGGGAGTCTTTGATTTTTTTCAAAGCTGGTCCTATGGGAAGTGGTCATAGCCACTCCGATCAAAATCAACTCTGTCTGTATCATCGTAGTAAACCGATTTTCATTGATCCTGGTCGTTATACTTATCGAGAGTGCCGCGAACGTTATTTTTTGAAAAGCAGCCTAGCCCACAATGTCTGCTTATTGGATGATGTTCCCTCTGAACAAATTGAAAACTCTTGGAGTTATCACTCTTATCCGTATCTGATTAGTCACACTTCCAAAAATCGAGAAGATTGCCATTTGCTTCAAGGTGTTTATCAAGCCAAACTTGCGAATGGTCAACCTTTTTGGCATGAGCGACAAGTATTGAGCGTTGGAGCCGACCTTATTTTCTTGTTTGATATTCTAGATTGTTCCGGTGAACATACCTTGAGGACACAATTTGTTCTAAGTCCGGATTTGAATTTTTTAGAAAATAAAATAGGGGATTTGCAGATTTATAGCGAGCAAAATTTTGTGTTAAAGGATAGTCTCTATTCTCCTCGGTACAATCAATTGGAAGCAACCCGTAAAATTGTTAGACAGGAATCTTTTCAGGATCACTTAGCGACAGTCACCGTAATAGCGGAGCAGGGATTCACGGTGAAAAAAGTTCCTGTTTTCAGATCAAATCAGGAACTTTTTCCTCATGCTAAGGCTTTTTCATGTAAGCGAACTGAAGATGAAGACTATATCATCCTTTTTCAGGACAGAGACATTTATCGGGGTGAAAAACTACTGGTGGTTGATGGTGTCAAACTTCGGGGGAAATGCATTGTTTATAATCGGAAAACCAAGGAAATGCGACGCTTGCGTCATTAGTTAAGTAAACAGTTTGCCTTCTGATTTTACTTGTGGTATGCTTAAAGTGAAATAGAAAAGAGCCTTGTACAACAAGGTGTTAACCGCTTTCTTTTTAGGAGATAATCTCAATATCCATAGCGTAAGGGGAGGGTTAGGGGATGTCAAAAAAAGTGACGATTAATGACGTAGCTAAATTAGCAAATACTTCAAAAACTACGGTTTCTTTTTATCTAAATGGAAAATATGACAAAATGTCAGAAACTACACGAGTTCGGATTCAACAAGCCATTCAAGAGACAGATTATAAACCAAGTATTATTGCGCGTGGACTGACTTCTAAGCAAACGAAACTCATCGGCGTTCTTATTGGAGATATTACCAATAGTTTTTCCAATCAGATTCTAAAGGGGATCGAAGAAGCAGCTAATGACAAAGGCTATCAAGTCATCATCGGGAATAGTGATTATAGTCCGACTAGTGAAGATCGCTATATTGAAAGCATGTTGCAGCTTGGTGTAGACGGTTTTGTGATTCAGCCGACCTCCAATTTCCGGAAATACTCTCGTATTATCAACGAGAAAAATAAAAAGATTGTTTTTTTTGATAGTCAGCTCTATGAGTACAACAGCAATTGGGTAAAAACCAATAACTATGACGCTGTATACGACACTATTCAAAGTTGTATCAAAAAAGGCTATGAAAAATTTATATTGATAACTGCAGATCCAAGTCGACTCAGTACACGGATTGAACGAACTTCTGGTTTTATTGATGCTTTAACAAATGTCCATAAAAGTTACAGTGAGTTAATCATTTCAGACGTTCAAACAGATGTGGGTGAATTGGAGACTTTTTTAAAGCAAGAAATTGATGCAGAAAAACCGACCTTAATTTTTGCTCCTAATTGCTGGGCACTCCCTTTGGTTTATACAACGATGAAGAATCTTGGTTGTGATATGCCTCACGTTGGTTTACTTGGATTTGACAATACCGAATGGAGTAATCTGGCATCACCAACGGTCTCTACAATTGTTCAACCAGCTTTTGAAGAGGGAAGTAAGGCAACTCATATTTTAATTGATGATATCCAAGGATTGAATGAAGAGGAGAAACATCAGGTTTTGAACTGTTATGTCAATTGGAATGAGTCTACGAATCTCTAGTCAGATTTTAGACTAATGTATTTTGAAAAAGCTTCTTTGGAATATTCTTTCAAAGAAGCTTTTTGGGGTTTGAATGGTTTCTATTTTTTAGATATAGTCTTTTAGTTTGCTTTTAGTACAAGGCAGCGAGTCGTAGACAGTACTGAAGTACGGCAAGACGAGCTAACACAGTAATAAAAGATAAACTAAAAGAGTATAATGGATAGACATCCATCTCTTTTTTATGTATAATGTGTTTAATAAAACACACAGGAGGTTTTTATGTTTTCTGGTCAACGATTAAGAGACTTGCGCGAGAAGCAAGCGAAGACACAAGCGGATGTTGCACTGGTTCTAGGAATTAACCGAGCTTCTTATGCTAGTTGGGAGTTGGGACGGGCCAAACCAAACCAAGCGAATTTGGAAAAATTAGCTGCACTTTTTGAGGTGGAAGCGACCTATTTTGAATCGGAATATGCCATTGTTCATCCGTATTTACAACTAAACGCTGGCAATAAACTGAAGGCCGAGGACTATGTTGAGAACTTACTGGAAGCTCAAGTAGTAGCAGAAACCAAGTCCAAGGTGGTGCCATTGTTTGCGGTTCAGGTGCTAGATCAGGTGCCGTTATCAGCTGGTTTTGGGGAGGCCTATTACGATGAGCAATCCTTCCAGACCGTTTATACAGATCAGGAGTATTCTTATGATTTTGCTTCCTTTATTCAAGGGGACTCCATGGAGCCTAAATACTTTGATGGGGAGGTGGCCTTATTTGATGATGACGGATTTGACTATGACGGAGCTGTTTATGCCATTTCCTTGAATGGACGTGCTTATATCAAGCGGGTATACCGTGAACCGGAAGGTTATCGTATTGTGTCCTTTAATTCCGATTATGCAGATATGTTCGCTGGTCCTGAGGATGATTTTCGGATTGTCGGCAAAGTTATTGGACATTTCCGACCTGTGGAGGAGGTGTAGTATGTGGAAGAGAATCAGTCAATAGAGCTCTTTGATTATAGCCGGGAGCCTCGTAGTGATATCGCTTTCGTTGATATGAAGTCTTTTTATGCGAGTGTGGAATGCGCTATGCGGGGATTGCACCCGCTCAAGACTTCCCTATGTGTCATGAGTCTAACTGACAATTCCAATGGTTTGATTTTGGCTTCTTCCCCGCTCTTTAAACAGGTGTTTGGTAAGTCTAATGTGGGACGGGCGCGTGATTTACCCTTTGATATCCGAACTCGGCGTTTTTCCTATGGAGTAGCTCGCAGGCAGGGGTTACCTACAGATTCTGCCTATGTGGCCTTTGTTGAAGAGTGGGCGCGAAACAGTTTGATTGTCCCACCTCGAATGGATCTTTATATTGAAAAAAATATGGAAATTCAACAGGTATTTCAGCAATATGCAGGTTTAGAAGATATTCTACCCTACTCGATAGACGAGGGCTTTTTAGACCTAAGCGCTTCCCTGAATTACTTTATTCCAAACCCGAGTCTCAGTCGCAAAAAGAAATTAGAGATGGTGAGTGCTCGAATCCAGCGGGATATCTATCGTAAGACAGGTGTTTACTCAGCTGTAGGTCTTTCCAACGCCAATCCTCTTTTAGCAAAGTTAGCACTAGATAATGAGGCCAAAAAAACGGCAACAATGCGAGCTAACTGGTCTTATGAAGATGTGGTACACAAGGTCTGGTCTATTCCTAAATTAACCGATTTTTGGGGGATAGGGGAAGCGATGTCCAGACGGCTGCAGCACCTTGGTATTTACTCTATCCGTCAGTTGGCTGCAGCTAATCCAGATCAATTGAAGAAGGAATTGGGTGTTTACGGGGTTCAATTGTGGTTTCATGCCCACGGGATTGATGAAAGTAAGGTTCAACGTCCCTATAAGCCAAAATCTAAGGGGCTAGGGAATTCCCAAGTTCTCCCCAGAGATTATGACCGGCAGGAAGAGATTGAACTTGTTCTAAAAGAGATGGCAGAACAAGTCGCCATTCGACTACGAAAGCGGAAGAAGAAGACAACCAAGATTTCAATCTACATTGGGTACTCCGGCTTCGATGAGAAAAAGTCTTTCCGAAGTCAGATGCAGGTGGAGCCCGTTAACCAGACTGAAATGCTGCAGCAATATGTCCTGCAACTGTTTCGTAAAAAGCATACCGGTGGTTCTGTCAGAAGAATTGCTGTTTCCTATGAATCTTTTGTTAGTGAGGAATTGACCCTACTGAATCTGTTTGAAGACCCAGAAGAAATACTGAAAAAAGAACGCCTGCAGTCAGCTGTTGATCAGATTCGGCAAGAGTTTGGTTTTGCTAGTCTGCAGAAAGCGACGGCCTTGACGGAGGCTTCTCGTTCTTTGGCTCGTAGTAAGCTAGTTGGGGGACACTCTGCTGGTGGATTGGATGGTTTAACATGATTGACCGCAACTATCTTCCCTATCAAACAGCGCGTGATTACCGAGATTCGGGTATGCAAAAATGGATGGGCTTTTTCTTATCAGAGCACGTGACCTCTTTAGAAGAGGACAGAAAACAAGTGGATTTGTCTTCTTCCTTGTCTAGATTGGATATTTTAATTCGTTTAGGCCAACTCTACCAGCATCAAGCACAAGGTGCTATTGTTAGTAAACAGAGAGGGCAAAGAACATCCTATCAAGGAGTGGTCAGTGAACTGGGAACTGAAACTGTGACCTTGAGAACCAGTGAAGGGTATCGTAGAGTCCAAATAGACGATATTTTAGAATTAAGTCTTGTGGAGGTATTGGATGAATCGGAAGGCAATCTATGATGATCTATTACAATTAGACTATTTCTCAGATTCTTACCTAACTTTTGAGGAAGATTTTCACCGTTATTACAAGGGAGTGGATCCTTTGACCTTTTTAGTTGATGATATTTTGCTGACAATGGCTTTGAAGCAAACCAATTATTTCCGACTCCATAAAACCAAGAGTCGAGATGGGGCAGACCATTATTTTTATTTTAAGATCCGCAGCCCAAAAGAAAATCCCAAGGTT
Source organism: Streptococcus sp. NLN76 (assembly GCF_015686645.1). Taxonomy (NCBI): domain Bacteria; kingdom Bacillati; phylum Bacillota; class Bacilli; order Lactobacillales; family Streptococcaceae; genus Streptococcus; species Streptococcus sp. NLN76. Next base: position 8,706 of record NZ_JADPMS010000014.1, read on the forward strand.
CGGATTTATGACTATCAAGGGATGGACCAACGAAAGAATTCTGAGAAAACAACATAAGTCCATTTTGTTCCAAATCAAAACTGCAGCCAAGCGGGAGATTCTGTGACGTATCAGGCTGGCTGCAGTTTTATTTTCGTTATCAAGTATCAAACTAAACAGGATTGGCTTGCCATTTTTCTAGAAGTCTGGTTTGTTCTAACTGACCGTCCTCATCCAATCCTTGTAAGCTTTCAATAAAAGCAATCATTTCTGAATTCGGTTTAGGAACGATTTGTCCTAGCGCCCAGATGGCAGTAGCAACGTGGATTTTATTTTGAGATTTATCAATGATTTCAAGTAGTTTGGGAATGGCAGAGCGATCACGGCTATTGGCCAGAGCAATAATCGCATTTCTTTGAAGAATATTCTTTCCACGCCAAGAGCCGGCTACCTGACCGAACTTTTCTTTAAACTGTCCATTACTCAACTCCAAAAATGGGAGGAGTTGGGGATGAGCCAGTTCAGGATCGATATCCGTGTGCGTCTGATTCAAGATCCCCTTGTTATAAGGACAAGAAATTTGACAGATGTCACAACCATAAATCACAGATTTGATTTTTTTACGGAATTCTAAATCCATCATTCCTTTGTCTTGGGTTTGGAAAGAGAGGCAGCGTTTGGCATTCATACTGCCATCCCCAATGAGACAAGACGTCGGGCAAGAGGTCAGGCAGCGGGTACAATCCCCACAGCCATTGGGAACGGGCTGGTCTGGTTCAATTTCTAGATTGGTGATTAGCTCACCCAAGAAAACATAGGATCCGTATTCTTCAGTAATGAGAAGGCCATTTTTTCCGATAAAGCCTAATCCAGCCCGTTGAGCGACAGCGGTGTCGACAAGAGCTCCTGTATCGACCATGGTCTTGTATTCTAGATCAGTATCCAATTGACGAATAGCTTGGGCTAAGGCCTCCATTTTTTCCTGCAGGAGGAAGTGGTAGTCCCGTCCCCAGGAAGAAGGAGTAAACTTACCTCGTTTAAACTCAGACTTTTCAACTGGATGTGGTAATTTATGGGGATAGGCTAGTGCGATAGAAATGATGGTTTTGGCAGACTTTAAACTGAGTTTTGGATCCAATCGTTCCTCAAGAATCTTGTGTTCAAATCCTGATGACCGGTCCTCTTCTTGGGCTAATCGCAACGATTTTTCTAAATAGTTGAAGTCATCTGCTGTAGTAAATCCAATTTTCGAAATCCCTATTTCCTGGGCTAGCGCTTTAATCTCTTCCTTGATATTCATAGCCCCATTATACTTTAATTTTTTTGAAATAAAAATAACAAGGATATGTTTATGTAAAAAACAAAAAAAGTTTGTTAAAATTTCACATAAGATTTGTGAAGCAGTTCCAGAAATAGTATTCTATAAGAAACGGTTAATGGGTCTACAAGAAGATGTAGGCTTGAGGTTCTAGAGCATTGCAAGAGCTTACATTCTAGATGAAAGGAGCTGTCGCTATGCACCTCACCGATAAAGACTTAGTGGTCAAACAAGAAGTCCGCAATCAAATTCGCGGAGCAAAAGAAGCACAGGAAATCCTGGGTACATGGTCGTAAGAACAAATCGACGACCTGGTAAAATCAGTCGCAGAGGCAACTTATGCCAAGCGCGAAGAATTGGCTAAAATGACCAACGAAGAAACCGGCTACGGAAAGTGGCAGGATAAGGTTGCCAAGAATACCTTAGCTTCAATGGGAGTTTAGGACTTGGAGACTGGAATTCTTCGTCGAGATGAGAAAAAGAAAGTCATGGAAGCAGCAGTGCCAGTCGGTGTCATTGCAGCCTTGATTCCATCTACCAACCCAACTTCCACCGTTATTTTCAAGGCAATGATTGCCTTGAAAACAGCGAATTCTATCATTTTTTCACCACATCCAAGTGCAGCTCAGTGTATTCAAGCGACTGTGGATGTGATTCGCCAAGCTTTGAAAAAGTTTGGAGCACCAGAAAATGCAGTCAACTACTTAGAATATGCTTCTCTGGAAGCTACACAAGAATTGATGGACGATCGAGACACTAAGATGATTCTGGCAACCGGTGGAAAAGCCATGGTTAAGTCAGCTTATTCCTCTGGAACACCAGCCATTGGGGTGGGACCTGGTAATGTACCTTGTTACATTGAGAAAACAGCCAATATTCCTTTAACAGTTGAGCGGATTATTGGTTCTAAACCTTCGATAATGGTGTCATCTGTGCTTCAGAGCAATCTGTAATCGTGGATGAGGCTATCGCTGAAGCTGTAAAAGAAGCGTTTATAAAACAAGGTTCCTACTTCATCACTGGAGAAGACGCAGACAAGTTTGGCAAGTTGATGATCCAAGGAAACGGTCTTATGAATCCGGCTATGGTCGGAAAAGATGCGCAAACCCTCGGAAAAATTGCTGGGGTAGACATCCCCGAAAATGTCAGGGTCATTATTCACGAAGAAACTCAGGTCGGTCGCGACTACCCATATTCCACTGAAAAACTCTGCCCAGTTCTAGCTTTCTATACTGTTAAGGATTGGGAAGAAGGCCTAGTGCTAAGTCGCAAGGTCCTCGAACTCAAAGGACTGGGTCACACCCTCTCACTTCACACAGAAGACGACCAAGTTGTCGAAAACTTCTTCCTACACAGTCCCGTCTCTCGTGTGTTGGTCAACGTGGGATCAGCTTTGGGAGCAGTAGGAGCAACAACTGGATTCCTACCATCCATGATGCCAGGCTGTGGAGCTATCGGAAATGGATCGACTTCAGACAATATCGGACCAAAAAACCTTATCAATATTCGTTACCTCGCTTACGGGGATAAGGAAATTGGAGATTTGCAAGTATTCGTGAATAATAGCCAGAATTCCCAATAACCGTATAAAAAGAAGCGTAGAATTCATAATAACTATGAGATTCCACGCTTCTTTTTCCTTTAAAATTATACCTTTGATTTTCGAGATATCAAATTTTTTTACGTAAACGTATTCATCTGCCTATAAACTTTCATTTACCTCTTGCTCATCAAAAAGCTCCATATTGAATAAGTCCGCATGACTGCCTGTATCAGATAAAGTTAGAGTTAAGACATCGTCCTCAATAAGATAAATCAAAATCCAATCGGGTTTTATATGGCACTCTCTGAAACCAGCATAAGATCCTTTTAGTTCATGATCTCGGTATTTTTCGTCTAAAGAATGTCCCAATCGAAGTTGCTCAATAACTTCATCTAGTAGATTCAAGTCTACTCCACGTTTTTTCATACGTTTATAACTTTTTTTTAAAGCAGATGTAAATTTCAGATGATACATTTAAGACTCCAAGGCTTTTTTTAAATCAGTTAAATTATCATATGAAGCAACAGATTGATCCCGAGAAATGAGCTTCGCTTCTTCCATTGCTTGAATTGTACTCTGTGAATAATTTGGAATCTCAACAGTAAAAGGAAGACCCCCACGCAAAAGACATTGACGTAAAAAATATTGACAGCGCTAGACATATCTAAGCCTAAATCGCTAAACAATGAGGTTGCCTGAGTTTTTACAGATTCATCAATTCGAATTTGAGTCGGTACGTTTGCCATTAGATATACCTCCTTTCAAATGAAATTTTACTACAGATGATATACATTTTGTGTCGTTTTCTCAAAAGTTGCTATTTACCTTGAAACGGCTATCCTGAGGTAGTGATGAGACCTGAGGAAGGTAGCAAGGGGTAGACTCTAGTGAGAGCGTATTCCAATCTACAATCCCTTTTCAGTTGATATAGCCAAATCTGTTATACACTGGTACTGATCATCAGCTTCTATCTACAAGCTTCTTTCCACTGACTCCAGCATCGAGTAATTCTTGGAGGTTATGAATCAAATCGATCCACAAGAATGGTAACCTGGCTATTATAGGGTTGAAGAAAGGCAAGGATTAGTGTATGCTAATTTTCATGTAATGATAAAGGAATTTGGACTAATATCACAGATGAGGAGTCGAATTCCGCAGAATGAAAGTAATCAGAAAGGCAATCACATGGCAACAATTCAATGGTTCCCAGGGCACATGTCTAAGGCACGACGCCAGGTACAAGAAAGTTTAAAGTTTGTGGATTTTGTCACGGTTTTGGTAGATGCACGTTTGCCGCTATCCAGTCAAAATCCTATGTTGACAAAAATTGTGGGGGATAAGCCACAATTATTGATTCTTAATAAGGCAGACCTAGCAGACCCACAGATTACACAGGAATGGCGGTCTTATTTTGAGAAGCAAGGAAAAACGGTGCTGGCTCTTAATTCCAAAGAGGCTTCCAGTGTCAAAAAAGTTACCGAGGCAGCAAAATCTCTCATGGCTGCTAAATTAAAGCGACAAGAAGAACGCGGAATTCGCACACAAACCCTTCGGACCATGATTATCGGTATTCCAAATGCAGGGAAATCGACCTTAATGAATCGTTTAGCGGGTAAAAAAATAGCGGTGACAGGCAATAAACCAGGTGTTACCAAGGGCCAACAGTGGTTGCGGACCAACAAGGACTTGGAAATTTTAGATACACCTGGAATCCTTTGGCCTAAGTTTGAAGATGAGACTGTAGCCTTAAAACTAGCCTTGACGGGTGCGATCAAAGATCAATTACTTTCTATGGACGAAGTAACAATTTTCGGACTTGATTACTTTAAGACCTATTATCCCGAACGTTTGCAGGGACGTTTTCCAAAACTTGATTTAAGCTTGGAGACTCCAGAATACATTATGGATGGGACCAGTCTCTTAGGGTTTAGAGATGATTATGACCGCTTTTATCAACTTTTTGTCAAAGAAATTCGCGACGGCAAACTAGGCCGTTATACCCTAGATCGAGTGGGTGACTTAGATGGCGACGATTAAAGAAATTCAAACATTATTACTCGGGGTGGACCGCTTGGACCACCCTCTTTTCCTGGATTTACAAGAAGACTCCCGACAAGGGGTTCAAAAACTTCTTCAACAAAGAAGAAAGCAGTTGGAAGCAGAACGAGTGGAACAGGAGCGCTTGGAAGCTCTAATGAGCTTAGAGAAGGACTTGTACTCTCGGGGAGTTGAATGGATAGCCGGAGTAGATGAGGTTGGTCGTGGTCCTTTAGCGGGGCCAGTCTTGGCTGCGGCAGTCATTTTGCCACAGACCAGCCGGATTCGGGGAATCAACGATTCTAAAAAATTATCCAAAAAGAAATTACTAGAAATGTACGATACGATCAAAGAAGAGGCAGTGGCGATTGGGATTGGGTGTGTTGAAGCCGAAATCATCGATCAGGTCAATATTTATCAAGCGACAAAGATAGCCATGAAGGAAGCCATTCAAAACCTTGGACTAGTTCCCAATCATCTATTGATTGATGCCATGAAATTGGATCTAGCCGTCGAGCAAACTAGTTTAATCAAGGGAGATGCGAGAAGCCAATCGATTGCTGCAGCCAGCATCATCGCCAAGGTAGAGCGCGATCGCCTGATGGAGGCCTATGATCAGGAGTTTCCTGGTTATGATTTTGCCAACAATGTCGGTTATGGAACACCGAGTCACCTAGCCGGTCTTCGGCAATTAGGGCCAAGCCCCATTCATCGAAAGACCTTTGCTCCCGTCAAAGATTTTTAATTTTTTTGCCGCATTTGCGAATAAGCAGATGAGGTGAGAAATAATGAAGACATTTGACATATTTTATTTACGGAAACTCGGCTTAAGCAATGCTCAGATTCGAAGGATTATGGATTATGAGGCGGAAAAAGGAGAAGAAGAAGTGCTCCGCAATCGGCTTGTAATCTCAGGTTGCAAAGAACCCTTTGACCGCTTGCAGAGGGCCCAAAAATGGGACCACGGGTCCATACAGGAAGAATTTCACTCTTGCCCTTCTATCGGAATGTCCGACCCTGCCTACCCAGCTCCTCTAAAAGAAATCTATGATCCTCCACTTATTCTCTTCTATCAAGGAAATTTAGAGCTTCTACAATTACCAGCTTTAGCGGTTGTTGGGAGCCGAATGGCTAGCCCGTACGGGCTCCAAACTGTCAACAAAATTATCCAAGAACTCAAAGGGAAATTAGCGATAATTAGTGGCCTGGCCAGGGGAATTGATACAGCAGCCCATAAAGCGGCTCTCAGAGAAGGGACACCAACTATAGGCGTTCTAGGAACAGGCTTGGGTCATGCTTACCCACCAGAAAACAAACGACTTCAAGAATACATGGGCCGTCACCAACTTCTGATTAGCGAGTATGGCTCTAAAGAAACTGCCAAACCCTATCATTTTCCCAATCGGAATCGCATCATCGCTGGCTTAGCTACCGCTGTCTTGGTAGCAGAAGCCAAAGTTCGATCTGGAAGCCTGATAACAGCAGACCGCGCTCTTGAAGCAGGACGTGAAATCTATGCCATTCCAGGCTCCATTTTATTAGAAAGTCATGAAGGCTGTCACCAGCTATTGAAAGAAGGCGCACACTACGTCTCATGTGGTTTAGACATTCTTAGTGATTTAAACATAACTTAAAGTTCTCCTATAGAAAAACCTAATTGTTGACAGGGGTATGAAAATAGAGTAAACTTGTCCCAGTTTAAATTGATACTCATTAAATTTCAAAATCTGACGTTGTCAAGCCTCTTCGGTGAACCTTAAGTTCTACCATCATCGGCTTTCCTAGTCATCTTTTTGAAATTTTTCGAGTATTCCGATTTAGAAGTTAGTTAAGTATGAATTGAAAGGTGAAGAGCTTGGTTACAAAAACAAGGAAAAAAACCACTCCAAAGAAAAATCTAGTCATTGTCGAATCGCCCGCCAAGGCCAAAACGATTGAAAAATACCTTGGTCGAAACTACAAGGTGATGGCGAGTGTCGGGCATATTCGAGACCTCAAAAAATCGTCGATGTCCGTCGATTTTGAAAACAACTATGAACCTGAATACATCAACATTCGCGGAAAAGGGCCACTCATTAACGACCTTAAAAAAGAAGCCAAAAAAGCTAAAAATGTTTTCCTAGCAAGTGACCCGGATCGCGAAGGAGAAGCCATTTCTTGGCATCTCGCCCATATCCTGGACTTAAATCTTGAGGATAGCAATCGCGTTGTCTTTAATGAAATTACCAAGGATGCGGTTAAGAGTGCCTTTAAAGAGCCACGGAAAATCAATATGGACTTGGTCGATGCCCAGCAAGCACGACGAGTTCTAGACCGTATTGTAGGGTATTCTATCTCACCAATCCTTTGGAAAAAAGTTAAAAAAGGTTTATCAGCAGGTCGCGTCCAGTCTGTTGCCCTAAAATTGATTATCGACCGAGAAGCTGAAATCAATGCTTTTATCCCAGAAGAATATTGGACGCTTGACTCAGTTTTTAAAAAGGGCAACAGACAGTTCCAAGCTTCCTTTTATGGAATCAATGGGAAAAAGAAAGAACTGAAAACCAACGAAGATGTTCAAGAGGTCTTAGGTCTACTCAAATCTGATGAATTTGATGTAACCAAGGTTGAAAAGAAAGAACGTCGCAGAAATGCACCTCTTCCTTACACAACCTCATCCCTTCAGCAAGATGCAGCGAATAAACTGAATTTCCGTACACGAAAAACCATGTCAGTGGCTCAGCAATTGTACGAGGGGATTAAAATATCCGGTGGGGTCCAGGGGCTTATTACCTATATGCGTACGGATTCTACACGGATTAGCCCGGTTGCGACCAACGAAGCCGCTAACTTTATCACAGAGCGCTTTGGAGCTAACTACTCCAAGCATGGAAGTAAGGTGCGAAATGCTAGCTCGGCTCAGGATGCCCATGAAGCCATTCGTCCTTCCAATGTTCATTTGACACCTGAGTCCATCGGCAAATACTTAGATAAAGATCAACTTAAACTCTACACTTTGATCTGGAATCGCTTTGTCGCTAGTCAAATGACAGCCGCTGTTTTTGATACCATGAAGGTCAATTTGGAACAAGCTGGCGTTCGTTTCACAGCTAGTGGAAGTCAAGTTAAATTTGATGGTTATCTAGCTATCTACAACGATACCGACCGCAATAAAATGTTGCCAGAAATGGAAGTTGGAGATAAGGTTAAACGTATTTCCAGCAAGCCTGAACAACACTTTACCCAACCACCAGCCCGCTATTCAGAAGCAACTCTGATTAAAACACTAGAAGAAAATGGAGTCGGACGCCCATCGACCTATGCACCCACAATCGAAACGATTCAAAAACGCTACTATGTTAAACTCGTTGCCAAACGTTTTGAACCAACAGAATTGGGAGAAATCGTCAACAGACTCATTGTGGAATTCTTCCCAGATATTGTGGACGTCCACTTTACAGCCGACTTAGAAAAACGCTTAGATGACGTTGAGATTGGCCAAGAAGAGTGGCAAAAAGTCATAGACCAGTTCTACCAACCCTTCAAGAAGGAAATTGGGAAAGCTGAAGAAGAAATGGAAAAAATCCAAATCAAGGATGAGCCGGCTGGTTTTGATTGTGATGTCTGCGGCAACCCCATGGTTATCAAGCTAGGTCGTTATGGAAAATTCTACGCCTGCAGCAATTTTCCAGATTGTCGCAACACCAAAGCTATCGTCAAAGAAATTGGGGTCACTTGTCCTGAATGTCAGAAAGGACAGGTCATTGAGCGTAAGAGCAAGAAAAATCGCACTTTCTATGGCTGTGATCGTTATCCAGACTGTGAATTTACTAGTTGGGACAAACCAGTAGGTCGGACCTGTCCAAAATGTCAGGGAACTCTCGTTGAAAAGAAAGTCCGTGGTGGAGGCAAGCAGGTTGTTTGTGTGAACGGGGACTACGAAGAAGCAAAGGTTAAATAATGTATAAAACTACCCATATCAATGTTATAGGAGCCGGTCTTGCCGGCAGTGAAGCAGCCTATCAGATTGCCAAGCGTGGCATCCCTGTTCGGCTTTATGAAATGCGGGGACCTAAAAAGACACCCCAACATAAAACAGACCAGTTTGCGGAGTTGGTTTGTTCCAACTCCCTAAGAGGAGATGCCCTAACCAATGCGGTAGGACTTCTCAAAGAAGAAATGCGTCGATTGGATTCCATTATCTTAAAAGCAGCGGAATCCACCCGCGTTCCAGCTGGTGGAGCCTTAGCCGTTGACCGGGAAGGTTTCTCCCAAGCTGTGACAGAGGAACTGTCCAATCATCCACTCATTGAAGTCATTCGTGAAGAGATTCAAGAATTGCCAGAAGATGAGATTACGATTGTTGCGACAGGTCCCCTCACTAGCGATGCCTTAGCAGAGAAAATTCATGCGCTGAATGGTGGCACTGGCTTTTACTTCTATGATGCGGCCGCTCCCATTGTTGATGTCAACACCATCGACCACAGCAAGGTTTACCTAAAATCTCGCTACGACAAAGGAGAAGCAGCCTATCTCAATGCCCCTATGACCAAAGAAGAATTCATGGCCTTCCACGATGCCTTGGTTCATGCAGAAGAAGCTCCTTTAAATTCTTTTGAAAAAGAAAAATATTTTGAAGGCTGTATGCCCATTGAAGTCATGGCTAAAAGGGGAATTAAAACCATGCTTTACGGTCCGATGAAACCTGTTGGACTGGAATATCCAGATGATTACGAAGGTCCGCGTGATGGTGAATTTAAGACCCCTTATGCAGTAGTGCAACTTCGCCAAGACAATGCTGCGGGCAGTCTGTACAATATCGTAGGTTTCCAGACCCACCTCAAATGGGGGGAACAAAAACGGGTTTTCCAAATGATTCCTGGATTGGAGAATGCAGAATTTGTCCGCTATGGGGTTATGCATCGCAATTCTTACATGGATTCTCCTAATCTCCTCAGCCCAACCTACCGTTCGAAAAAACAGCCCAATCTCTTTTTCGCTGGGCAAATGACTGGTGTTGAAGGCTATGTAGAGTCAGCCGCATCTGGCTTAGTAGCCGGAATCAATGCTGTTGCCCTCTTCAGGGGCGAAGAAGAAGTTCTTTTCCCACAAACGACAGCCATTGGCAGTTTGCCACACTATATTACTTCAACCGACAGCAAGCATTTCCAACCGATGAATGTTAACTTTGGGATTATCAAGGAACTGGACGGACCACGAATTCGTGATAAGAAGGAACGTTATGAAAAAATTGCAGAACGTGCCTTGAATGATTTAATTCCTTTCCTTGAAAAGTAAGGACTCCGAGACCTAGTCTCGGTTTTTTTGTATGCGATAGGAAAATTTATTGAAAACCTTCAAAAATATATGTACAGTCCTAGGCTTTTGTGGTATACTGATTTAAATTTTGAATATAGAGAGTTTTCAGACAATGAATCATTCTTATTTTTATTTGGACATGCATACGCATGAATTAGAGGTCCCTTATTCAGGTGAGGGGCGCCGCATTCGAGTTCTCCTTCCAAAGAACTATGAGCAAGACGTGGAGCGCTCCTATCCAGTTGTTTACTTTCATGATGGGCAAAATGTCCTCTATAGTAAAGAGGCGTTTAGTGGCTATTCTTGGAAGGTTATTCCAACGATTAAACGAAACCCAGATATTGATCGAATGATTGTGGTTGCTATTGACAACGATGGAGAAAACCGCATGAATGAATACTCTGCTTGGAAGTTCCAAGGAGGCATTATTCCAGGGATTAGCTTTGGTGGGAAAGGTATTGAGTACGCTGAGTTTGTCATGGAGGTTGTGAAACCTTTTATTGACGAACATTACCGTACCAAGCCTCAGAGAGAGTACACTGCCATGATTGGTAGTTCCCTTGGTGGAAATATTACCCAGTTTATGGGGTTAGCCTATCAAGATCGAATTGGTTGTCTAGGAGTTTTCTCCTCAGCCAATTTCCTCCATCAAGAGGCCTTCAACCGTTATATTGAACGGATGCCAATGGAGGCGCCTCAACAGATTTACATCTATGTCGGAACCCAAGAAGATGACGAGACGGATAAGAGTTTAATTGGAGGCAATATTAAGCAAGCCTACGTTAGCTCTTCCATTCGATACTTTAAGGATCTGATTCGAATGGGGCATGATGTAGACAATCTGGAATTTGTGATTCAGACGGATGCTGAGCACAATGAAATTGCTTGGGCTGAGCAATTAGGAGATTGTTTCCGATTCTTAAGCCGTTTTTGGCATGATTAGTAAAAGGAGAAGATTATGAATATCGAAAATCTTGTACATTGGAGTCATGAATTAGGGCGTGATATGCACATGAACCGCTATGGACATGCTGGGATTCCAGTTATGGTTTTCCCCTCTTCCGGTGGAAGTCACAATGAATTCTATGATTTTGGAATGATCAATGCCTCCCAACGTTTTATTGATGAGGGAAAAGTACAATTCTTTACTGTCTCAAGTATTGATAATGAAAGTTGGGAAGCCAATTGGAAACCTGGTCACGATCGTGCCTTAGCGCACCTAGCTTATGAACGTTATATCATTCAAGAAGCAGTACCTTTTATTAAATACTTGGCAAATTGGGAAGGGCCATTGATGACTTCTGGCTGTTCCATGGGGGCTTATCACGCGCTTAACTTCTTCTTGCAGCATCCAGACGTTTTCCAAAAAGTCATTGCCTTGAGTGGTGTCTATGACGCTCGTTTCTTTGTCGGCGAATATGGAGACGACAAAGAAATTTACCAAAATTCTCCAAGCGATTATATCTGGAATCAAAATGACCCATGGTTCCTAGATCATTACCGTTCTGCTGACATCATTGTCTGCACTGGTCTGGGGGCTTGGGAACAAGATGGATTGCCATCCTTCTACAGCTTGAAATCTGCCTTTGAAGAGAAACAAATTCCCGCTTGGTTTGATGTTTGGGGCTATGATGTAGCTCATGATTGGGATTGGTGGCGGATTCAGATGCCCTATTTCTTAGAAGCACTTGATTTATAAAAGGAGAGGGATTATGAACTATATCGTTATTTCGCCTTATTACCCACAAAACTTTCAAAAATTCTCCCTTGAGTTGGCTAAGCAGGGGGTCAATGTGCTTGGTATTGGTCAGGAGCCTTACGATCAACTTGGATCAGACCTTCAGGGAGCTTTGACAGAATATTTCCGGGTCAGTGATTTGGAAGACTTGGATGAAGTTAAACGTGCGGTGGCCTTTCTTTTCTATAAACATGGACCAATCGACCGCATTGAATCCCAAAATGAATACTGGTTGGAGCTTGATGCAGAACTTCGCACACAATTCAATGTCTTCGGACCTAAAAATGAAGATATTGAGAAAACCAAGTATAAATCAAAAATGAAAGAAATCTTCCGTTCTGCTGATGTTCCAGTTACTCCAGGACGCGTCGTGACAAATGAAGCCGAAGTAGAAGAAGCAGTTGAACGCTTAAGTCTTCCATTGATTGCTAAACCAGATAATGGCGTAGGGGCAGCAGCTACTTATAAATTGGAAGAACCAAGATCTGTGCGTGAATTCCTAGAAAACTGGGATCAATCTGTTGCATATTTCTTGGAACCATTTGTAACAAGCACTGAGATTTGTACCTTTGATGGTTTAGTGGATGCCAATGGTGAGATTGTCTGGTCAACTTCTTTTGATTATACCGATACACCTTTGAATATCCTGATCCACCAAAAAGGAATTGCTTATTACACACAAATGGAAGTAGATCCATTACTCCGTCAGTACGGAGAAGCAGCGGTCAAAGCATTTGGTATGAAAGAGCGCTTCTTCCACATCGAGTTCTTCCGTAACGGCGATGACTATATTGCCATTGAATACAATAACCGTCCAGCTGGGGCCTTTGCCATGGATGTTTATAACTTTGGTTATTCACGTGATCTGTTCCGTGATTATGCTAGTCTCGTTGCAGGACATGGTTTTCCAGAGGCAGATGGCCCACTAAACCATGCACTGGCGGCTACACGTCGAGATGAAAAGAACTATCAAGTATCCAAAGAAGAACTGCTAGAGCGTTATGCTGCCAATTTGAAAGCGAATGTTCGTATGCCTGAAGCATTTGCAGCTCTTCAAGGAAATGACATGTTTATTTTCACTTCTGATGATATTGAGGTAATTCACAATATCATTCATGATGTCGAGGCGCTAGCTGATTAATTTTTCAAAAAAACAAACCCAGGTAATGCTACATAAGCCTATTATCTGGGCTTTTTTTACGTTTGCTAGTTATCTTTTGACAGGGCTTTCAAGACAAGGTAAAATAGAAGATGTAAGTTTGTGAAAACAGAAAGGTGAATATATGGAAAAACTAGACAAGAGCCTTTTACTGGATATGTTCCGTAAAATGGAAGAAATCCGTCGAATGGATTTAAAAATAGCTCAACTGGTTAAAAAGGGGAAAGTTCCAGGCATGACCCACTTTTCCGTTGGTGAAGAAGCTGCCAATGTTGGGGCCATGGCCGCCCTAAATCCAGATGATCTCATCACTTCTAACCACAGGGGACATGGACAAGCCATCGCAAAAGGCATTAATCTGAATGAGATGATGGCAGAAATTCTGGGGAAATACACCGGAACCTGTAAAGGAAAAGGGGGGTCCATGCATATTGCCGATTTAGATGCAGGAAACCTAGGAGCCAATGGTATTGTTGGAGGTGGAATGGGAATCGCAGTTGGAGCTGCCCTAACCCAACAGATGAAAGGAACCGATAAGATTGTCGTCTGCTTCTTTGGAGACGGCGCAACCAACGAAGGAGTCTTTCATGAAGCCGTAAATATGGCCTCCATTTGGAAGTTACCGGTTATTTTTGCTTGCATCAACAATGGTTATGGAATCTCAGCAGACATCAAGAAAATGACCAACGTAGAACATATCTACCAGCGGGCTGCGGCCTACGGTATTCCAGGTCTTTTTATTGAAGATGGAAATAACGTCTTGGATGTCTATAAAGGCTTCCAAGAAGCCGTGGAACATGTTCGTTCTGGAAAGGGACCTGTATTAATCGAAAGCGTCACTTATCGTTGGCTCGGACATTCCTCATCTGACCCAGGAAAATACCGGACACGGGAAGAAGTAGAAGAATGGAAGAAAAAAGATCCAATTGAAAATCTACGGAACTATCTCCTTGAAAACCAGATTGCTAGTGCTGAAGAGTTGGAAGAAATCCAGGCTCAAGTAAAAGAAGCCGTGGAAGAGTCTGTTCGATTTGCTGAAAACAGCCCATTGCCACCATTAGAATCAGCTTTTGAAGACATTTACGCCGAATAAGAGAGGACAAAAATAATGGAAACAAAACTAATGTCATTTCGGGATACAATTATCCTAGCCATGTCTGAAGAAATGCGCCGAAATCCAGATGTTTTCCTCATGGGTGAAGATGTCGGGATCTTTGGAGGAGACTTTGGTACTTCAGTAGGTATGTTAGAGGAGTTCGGACCAGAGCGGGTTCGAGATGCTCCTATCTCAGAAGCTGCGATCTCTGGAGCTGCAGCCGGTGCAGCTATGACAGGTCTTCGCCCGATTGTGGATATGACCTTTATGGATTTCTCTGTTATTGCCATGGATGCTATTGTCAACCAGGCTGCTAAAACCCGCTACATGTTCGGTGGAAAAGGTCAGGTTCCAATGACTGTTCGCTGTGCTGCCGGGAATGGAGTTGGTTCCGCGGCCCAGCACTCCCAATCACTTGAAAGCTGGTTCACGCATATTCCAGGACTCAAAGTTGTAGCGCCGGGAACGCCAGCCGATATGAAAGGTCTCCTTAAAGCCTCCATTCGTGATAACAATCCAGTCATTATTTTAGAATACAAATCTGAATTTAATCAAAAAGGCGAAGTTCCACTAGATCCAGATTATGTCATTCCTTTAGGCAAAGGAGAAATTAAAAGAGAAGGAACCGATGTTACAGTCGTGACCTATGGCAAAATGTTGCGTCGTGTTCTCCAGGCCGCGGAAGAATTGGCTGAAACAGGAGTTTCTGTCGAAGTGGTTGACCCACGGACTCTCGTGCCACTAGATAAGGAAATGATCATCAATTCTGTCAAGAAAACAGGTAAGGTCGTTCTCGTTAACGATGCTCACAAAACAAGCGGTTTTATTGGCGAAATCTCTGCCATCATAGCTGAATCAGAAGCCTTTGATTATTTAGACGCACCAATCCGTCGCTGTGCGGGTGAGGACGTCCCAATGCCTTATGCCGCAAATCTTGAAAATGCGATGATTCCAACAGTCGAAAGCATCAAAGAAGCAATTCTCAAAACTGTAAACAAAGAATAAGGAGAAGCAATGTCTGACGAAAAACTAAGAGCAACTCCTGCAGCTCGTAAATTGGCAGACCAACTAGGGATTAATCTCTACGATGTTGCTGGAACGGGAGCCAAAGGACGAGTCCACGAAGAAGATGTGGCCCTACATAAGGATACACATGTTGTTCGGATCTCACCTCTAGCGAAACGGATTGCCCTCGAGCATAATATTGCTTGGCAAGAAATTCAAGGTACAGGTGTTAACGGTAAAATCATGAAAAAAGATGTGTTAGCCCTTCTACCAGAAAACCTCGAGGCAGGAACAACCAAGTCTCCTGCTCAAATTGAAAAAGTCGAAGAAGTTCCAGATACGCAAACCGAATGGGGAACCATCGAACGCATTCCAATGACGCCAATGCGGAAGGTCATTGCCCAACGCATGGTAGATTCCTACCTAACAGCACCAACCTTTACCCTCAACTATGAAGTTGATATGACGGAAATGCTGGCCTTACGGAAAAAGGTACTGGATCCTATCATGGAAGAAACTGGTAAAAAAGTAACGGTAACGGATTTAATTTCCCTTGCTGTTATCAAGACCTTGATGAAACACCCCTATCTCAATTCGAGTTTAACGGAAGATGGACAAACCATCATTACACATGACTATGTAAACCTAGCTATGGCTGTTGGAATGGATGGCGGCCTTTTGACACCGGTTGTCTTCAATGCGGAAAAAATGTCTCTATCCCAACTTGTTGTAGCCTTTAAAGATGTTATTGGTCGGGCACTCGATATGAAATTAGCCCCTAGTGAATTGCAGAACTCAACCTTTACCATCAGCAATCTGGGAATGTTTGGGGTACAATCATTTGGTCCTATCATCAACCAGCCCAATTCAGCCATTCTTGGTGTCAGTGCAACAATTGAGAAACCAGTGGCTTTAAATGGTGAAATTGTCATCCGCCCAATGATGAGCCTTGGTCTCACAATTGATCACCGCGTTGTCGACGGGATGGCAGGTGCTAAATTTATGAAGGATTTGAAAGATCTTATAGAAAATCCTATTTCAATGTTAATTTAAAAGGAGTAAAGAATGGCCTTAGAAGTAATTATGCCTAAAGCCGGTGTCGATATGACAGAAGGTCAGATCGTCCAATGGAATAAAAAAGTAGGAGAATTTGTTAAAGAAGGAGAAGTTCTCCTCGAAATCATGACAGACAAAGTCAGCATGGAATTGGAAGCTGAGGAAGATGGCTACCTTATTGCTATTCTCAAAGGGGATGGAGAAACGGTTCCAGTTACAGAAATTATCGGTTATCTTGGTGCTGAAGGCGAAAATATCCCAACAGCTTCTGCAGAAGCTCCAGTTGCTGAAAGTCCAATTACCCCACTTGCTCAAGATGACTCTAGTAAGAGTGACGATGCCTATGATGTCGTTGTCATCGGCGGTGGTCCAGCTGGTTATGTCGCAGCAATCAAGGCTTCTCAATTAGGTGGTAAAGTGGCTATCGTGGAAAAAACAGCCCTTGGTGGAACCTGCCTGAACCGTGGCTGTATCCCAACAAAAACCTATCTCCACAATGCTGAAATCATCGAAAGTCTAGGCCATGCAGCTAATCGCGGTATCATGGTTGAAAACCCAAGCTTTACCGTTGATATGGACAAAGTTGTGGCGACAAAAGATAAGGTCGTAGCGACTTTGGTTGGTGGAGTTGGTGGTCTAATGCGCTCTTACGGTATTGACGTCCACATGGGTGTTGGAACCATTACCAAAGATAAGAATGTCCTTGTGGACGGTAGCACCCTCCTCGAAACCAAGAAAATCATCCTCGCCGGTGGTTCTAAAGTCAGCAAGATCAATGTCCCAGGTATGGAATCTGACTTGGTTATGACAAGTGATGATATCCTTAACCTCAAAGAAGTTCCAGAACACTTGGTTGTCATTGGTGGTGGAGTTGTCGGAATCGAGTTAGGACAAGCCTTCATGACCTACGGTTCAAAAGTAACGGTTATTGAAATGACAGACCGCATCGTTCCAGCAATGGATAAAGAAGTCTCTAAAAATCTTCGCCTCATTCTCGAACGTAAAGGCATGACCATTCATACTGAAACTAAGCTAGAAGAGATCATTGAAGAAAATGGCAAGCTCCGTATTAAAGTCTCAGGTCAAGAGGACATTCTAGCTGATAAAGCCTTGCTTTCAATCGGACGTGTTCCAGATTTAGAAGGTATGGGTGAAATAGACTTCGAACTTGAAAATGGCCGTATCAAGGTCAATGAATATATGGAAACATCTGTTCCAGGTATTTATGCTCCAGGGGACATCAATGGAACCAAGATGTTGGCTCATGCAGCCTTCCGAATGGGAGAGGTAGCAGCTGAAAATGCTTTGAAAGGCAACCATGCCGTAGCTAAACTCAACCTAACTCCTGCTGCTATTTACACCTTACCAGAAGTAGCAGCTGTTGGATTAACAGAAGAACAGGCACGTGAACAGTATGACGTTGCAATTGGTAAATTCAATTTCGCAGCTAACGGTCGTGCCATCGCTTCCGATGCTGCTCAAGGCTTTGTTAAAGTCATCGCAGATAAGAAGTATGGTGAAGTTCTCGGTGTCCATATTATTGGACCTGCCGCTGCAGAGTTGATCAACGAAGCTTCAACCATCATTGAAATGGAAATCACGGTTGAAGAAGTACTCAAAACGATTCATGGTCACCCAACTTACTCAGAAGTCATGTATGAAGCCTTTGCAGATGTTCTTAATCTAGCTGTACATGCACCCAAGAAATAGGAGACTTCATGAAATATATTGTTAATGAAAGCAACGACACAGCCTTTAATATTGCACTGGAAGAATATGCCTTCAAGCACATGCTTGATGAAGACATGATTTTCATTTTGTGGATCAACAAGCCTTCTATTATCGTAGGACGCCACCAGAATACCATTGAAGAAATCAACCGCGACTATGTTCGAGAAAATGATATTGAAGTTGTTCGACGTATCAGTGGTGGTGGTGCCGTATACCACGACTACAACAACCTCAATTACACGATCATTTCCAATGAAAATCAAGACAAACTCTTTGATTTCAAGAGCTTTTCCATCCCCGTTATTAACACCTTAGCAGCTCTCGGAGTGAAGGCAGAGTTTACAGGTCGCAATGATTTGGAAATTGATGGAAAAAAATTCGGAGGAAATGCCCAAGCCTATATCAATGGTCGAATTATGCACCATGGAGCTCTTCTCTTTGATGTAGATTTAACAGTATTAGCCAAAGCTCTCCAGGTTTCGAAACATAAGATCGAATCTAAAGGTGTTAAATCTGTCCGTGCGCGTGTGACCAACATTGTCGATGAGCTGGAAGGTGAAATGACTGTCCTTGAATTCCGTGATCTTTTACTGGATTATATGAAGAAGGAATATCCAGAAATGACCGAATATACCTTCTCAGATTCTGAATTAGACGAAATCCGTCAAATCCGTGATGCTAAATTTGGTAACTGGGATTGGAACTACGGAAAATCCCCAGAGTATAATATCCGTCGTTCCATTAAATTCCCAAGTGGTTTGGTAGATGCTTATATCAATGTAGTTGAATCACATATTGGCTCTATCAAAATTTATGGAGATTTCTTTGGTATTGAGGATGTAGCTGCAGTAGAAGAAGCTTTGATAGGTCTCGCCTATGAACGAGAAACTGTTGAGCAAAAACTGACTGAACTGGATTTGTCACGCTATTTCGCAGGAATTTCAGCGCAAGAAATTGCGGAGGCCATTGTTGAATAACTTTATGTTTAATGATTGAACGCTAGAAGAAATCTAGCATTCAACCATCATCTAAAATTGAGAAATGGAAGAAAAATTAGAACGATTAAAAGAGATTGATAGCATCTTAGTCAATAAGGAGGTTGCAGAAAATACTGAATTGCAGCAGATTTTTTCAAAAGCCAAAAAAGCTATTGAAAACGATGAAGCACAAGCAATTGGTCAGTTATAGTCTTTTAGTTTACTTTTAGTACAAGGCAGCGAGTCGTAGACAGTACTGAAGTACGGCAAGACGAGCTAACACAGTAATAAAAGAAAAACTAAAAGAGTATAAGCCAAAACTTATCTCTCTATCTAATGATGCATCAGTATAAAGCTCCCAAAAATGTGATAGAATTTGCTACAAAAATCGCCAAAGAATATCATCGGGAACGTGGTAGGAACTCCGCTTTAACGATGTTGGCTCTGAGCTTACATGGCTTAAAATAGGATAAGAGAATTGCCCTAGAGTTGATCTAGGGCATTCTTTTGTTCCTCGTCGACAATATGGGTATAAAGGTCCGTGACCTGTGTACTAGCATGTCCCAATTGATGACTGACCAAGACTTGTGATTTGGTCGCATCATACAGGCGTGTTGCAAGTGTGTGGCGTAGTTTATGGGGTGTAACACGGATTTTGAAAGATTCCGAGTACTTTGCAACCATTTTTTCAATGCTAGAAGCATCCATTCGATTCGCTTTGCCTCTATATTCACTTAAAAACAAAGCAAGATTTTGTTTTTCAGGCTTGTAGCGTTTATCACGAATTTCGAGATATTGGAGGAGATAGGGTTTCGCAAATCCGGCAATGGGCACCGCATCCCGACGACCTCCCTTGCGCGTGACTTCCGCAATCATCATTTGCGTATTCAAGTCCCTAACATCTAGATTGACAGCTTCTGATAAGCGAATCCCTGAAGCCAGCAGAAGTGCAATCAATGCTAAATCACGTTCCTTGTTTTTCTCGTAGGAACTGAGAGCACGTTTGGAAAGCTGTTTGGGATAATCATCCTCAATGTGGCGTAAAAATCCCTCCGTTTCATCTCCTAAAAAGAGCTTTTGCTTGATCGTCTCCGCCCTTGCAGCCAAAGTCTCCTTTTTCTTTTTCGTCGAAACCTTCTTCATAACATTGCGGTAAAAATAAGGTTCTCCCTGTTCATTTTCAACCTCCTCGGTCAAAAATTTAAAGAGACTAGAGAGAGCCGAAAGAGTCCGGTTAATGGTTGTCTGTGATAATCCAGTCTTAGTCGAATTTGCATTCAACAAGGGACGTTCACGCAGGTATAAGATAAAAGACTCAATATCTTTCTTAGATAAATGCTCCAGTGTTTCAATGGGAATCTCTTTGATTTCAGAAACTTGAACCAGATCTGTGTCCATCAACCAGTTAAAAAATCTTTGGTATTCTTTCAGGTATTCGTATAAGGTCGGAAAACTATAAGGCACAGTTAACTTGGATTGGTAGTATTCCAATACATACCAAGGCATAACCTGCTTTAAAACTTCAATCTTTTCTAGCAATAATTCACGACGCATAAGTACCTCCAAATTCTCTAATAGTAGTGTACCAAATACAAAAACTTTTTTCAAGAAAATTATAGTTTTTCGGAAAGATGTTATAAAGGACATTCCGAATGGTTTTGGGTTTGTTTTACCATTGCTTCTAAAAATTCCTTAGGTTGTCGTTTTTAACGTTTCCAATACTAAGCAATCTTCCTGGCTCTCTCACCGTTGGTATTCACGGCTTAAAACAAAGAATAACTTGGACGTTAAACTTTATGGTTTTTAATGAACCGTTTTTATATGAAATAAATTTATGTTAAACATAAGTCTATCAAAGTTTATTTTCTAGTTCTTTTGACTAAAAACATTGAATTTACTCTTTCATAAGGATTCCTAAATACATTTATAATCTCGTGTATTAATTTAATGACTTATTCTAGCTGCTAAAATGTCTCTAAAAATTCCTTCATCGTCTTCTCTTGTTATTAAATCAACTCCTTTTAGTAATTAATCTGAACAATGGATAAAACTTCTAGTTGCAAGTATTACAAGCTTTATTACATCAAAATTTTTAACATCCAATTTATGTTCCTCAGTTCGAGAATAGCTTGAGGTAACTAAAAGCTGTTCATAATTGCTATTTGAAGTAAAATTTAGTAGAATTTAACATAGAAAGTAAAAGGAGGAAGATTATGGCTACAATTAGTATGACAAGAGATTTTAAAATGACAACCACTGATGCTGAAAAAATTCTAAACAGTAAACCATCTGAATCGCTAGAAAATCTACTACAAAATATTAAGCCTGCCAAGAAAATTGCCTCAAATAAATTGATTACTCAATACCTATCAAAAGTATGATACAAACATTATCACTGACAGACTACTTAGCAACTATTAGTGAGCACGCTGGTGGCATAACTCTTGAAAAGAGCTATGATATTTTTAGGAATATTATAAAGGATAGTGTTGATTTTCATGGCAACAATGATATGTTGTCCTATTTATTAGATAAAGCTTGGCAATTTGAAAAACATCACCGCTCACGTAATTTTATTGTTGAAAATAGTAATACAAATGATATTGTGGGTTTCTTCAGTCTTTCTCTTAAAGTTATAGACATTTCAAATTTAGAGAAATCTATCAAGAAGAGACTTATTCTTAAAGGTAAAAGCCCAAATAATATTGATATCATCCCAGTTCTACTCATTGGTCAGTTTGGTAAAAACACTAAAATCAATCAAATTACTGGTACAGAATTATTTCAAGAAGTCTTGAAAAAAATTGAGTTGTTTAGAAGTATTGTAGGTACTCAGATAGTATTTTTAGACAGCTTAAACCACCCTAAAGTGATTTCATTCTACAAAAAATTTGGATTTGTGACCTATAGTGATTTAATTACTGACGATCAGAACATTACTTATCAACCCATGGCTCTAAACATGTCCTCTCTATAGAAGATAATGGTTCTATAATAAGTTGTGTGGAAATTTCCACGCAGCTTTTTTTGCCTAGAAAAAAGCAATTTCTATTAGACTGATAACTTCAAAAGAAATCAGTCTAACAGAAATTGCTTCGTAAGGCATTCAGGTGAGGATACGAAACAGTATCGACATCTAAAACGCTACTGGAAACAGTTGTTTATCGTCAGAAATTAAGTGCCACTTTCTTTTTAAACGATATTACTCAGCTTCTACAAGGAGTCTTAAAATCTAATTTTCGTAATCTCCACCTGGTACTCCAAAATATTCTTCTAGAGTCAAACCTGATTTGGCAATATCTTTCGCTTCGGAACCAATATAGCGTACGTGCCAGCTTTCTGCTGTGTAACCCGTAATATCTTCCTTATCCTCAGTGTAGCGAACAATGAAACCATAATCTGCCGCATGATCTCTTAACCATTTGCTAGCTTCTTTATCTGTCAAAAGATTTCCTGAGCTATCGATTAAGTCAAAGGCAAGACCAGTTTGGTGCTCACTGTAACCAGCTCTAGCTGAATAACGATCGGCATTGGCTTGACCATCTCGATCAACATAGGATTGGTATAATCCAACCTGTGTTTCATAGGAACGATACCCACTATACTGATTGCTGACAGCAAACCCTTTTTCTTGCATATCCGCAATCAGTTGCATAAATACAGCCTGTGCTTGAGGGTCTTCTCCTGGTGCATAGTTTGCATTTAAGGGGTGTTTCTTATTCACAATAATGATTTCTTGTCCTTCAGAACCTTTGACACTGTAGTAATCGCCATTATAAGTAGCTTTAGTGTCCATCTTAGCTTCTTTTTGTTGTGTACTGGACTTGGATGATGAACTTTCATTTGAATCGTTTTTGGCTGTCTGATTTGATTCAGTATTGGTCTTATTTTCTTGAGTAGTTGCTGATTCTTGGCCACAAGCTACTAAAGCTAGGGTCATGAGAATCAAACCGAACCATTTTTTTGATTTCATAAGATCCTTTCTTAATACTCACTGATAGAGTAAATTTTGAAGCTGCCATTTTCTGGGCGAAGCATAAAGACTTGATTTTTATTAACGATATCGGATTTACCGTTTGTATAAACTTCTTTAAAGCTATTGCGAACTGTAACTTTATAGTCATTACCTTCCTTGGCAACATCCGTAACGTTATACTCTATTGTTGTTTGATAATCAACATTCGCTCTCACAACACCACCGTTTGCTACGTAATCATACATTACTTTGTAGGCATCACTATTGGTGTCATAATAGTCCGTGAAACCAACTGACCGGTTACGGATAGAGTCACGCATGGCACTGATATAAGAGGTCATAAAGCTACTGATAGCTGCTTTATCTTCTTCCAATTTCCGTTTGGCTTCTTCTTCCTGCTTCGCTTTCTCTTCTTTGGCTGTTTTAGCATCTGTCATTTTTTGCTGAATATCCGAAGAAAGCTGAAGGTCAGCTGTAAGATTTTCTTGACCTGGTTTTACAAAAATTTTACTTTTTTCAGTCGTATACGTATTCTCTTCAAACTTGAATTGAGCATGAACATCAATTGTTTGGTTTTCAATCAATTTAAGTTTCTTGGTCAACTCAGTCGCGACTTCTTTGTTATTAACGTATAATTTAATATCACTCGCCCCGTGAACATCGCTAGGGAGTGAAGCTTGAAGATTCTTATCTACATTAGAAATGGATAGAGTAATATGATTCTCTTTGGCTTCCGAAAGTTCTGCAGTAATATCCGTATTCAAGTCGCCAGCATCGGTTTTTCCTTTAGCCGCAAAAGAATGAGGGGCAAAGGAGAATTCTCCCAAATTTAATTCCTTATCTTTTTCCACCTTCTGCTCATTTAAACTCAGGGATTCCAAATTCGTTTTAGCCGTAATGGTCAAAGGATACGTTTTTACCTCATAAACAGGGAAGATACCAAGTTTTTTCTCAGTTTCCTCAAGTCCAAGTAACTGATTCCCATTTTGATCTTTGATAATGTAAGAAGGATCAGCTTCTAACTTAGCCAACTCACTCTCTAGCTTTCCATCTTCATTTAAATACTGAACAAAATTCTTAGCATCCTCTGCAGACCAGTTCACTTTTTTCGAATCAGCATCACTGAACGATTCAGCAAGTTGTTGGAATTTGCTATTTTCAATTTGTTTGGAAAATTGATCGACGGCCAAATCCGCACCAGATTCCTTGTCAAAATAGTAATACCCACCGCCCAGAGCGATAAGAACTAAACCAATGGCTGTACCTGTAAAAACCTGTTTACGGCTAAGCGTGAATTTTTTCTCTTTCTTAACAGGAGCTGTAGTTTGGTCCACTTGTGCAGGTGCTACAACAACGGGTTCAGCTACTGATTCAACCGATGTTAAATCAGGTAAATAATCTACGTCAAACCCTGTTTCCTTAGCAAGGGCAAACTCCTGAGGCTCAGGTCGACGACCGTGAGCCGCTTCATAAGCTTGAACCCAAAGTGTTTTTGGGTCCTGATTCCCAAGGTTAGCTTGTGAAGGTTTCTCGATTTCTTCTGATGGAAACTCCTGCATTTTTGTTGAAGCTGATCGTGTAGAGTTTTGGAAACCAGTCTTCTTAGCTTCCATATATTCGGCAGGGCTAGGCTTGCGTTTCTGTTCAGATTCGAAAGCTGCAACCCATTGGTGGGCTAAATCTTCCTCTGAAGCTTCCCCTTCCAAAGGAAAGCCCGCTTCCTTTGCTGCAAAAAACTCTTGTGGACTCGGTTTTCTTCCCTCACGCGTTGCAAACTGCTCTAGCCATTGATCCTTCTTTTCCATAATCTTTAACACCTAACTTTATTCTTTTTCCTATTATAAGTTTAGTAGAAAGCCAGTTTCCTGTCAATGTTTTATTGGTTAATTTTTAACATAAATTTATTTAATAAAATTTATCCTGAGAATCAAATATTAGCCCTAGATGTAACTTAACATCTACATATACACTAAATGACCCAACAAGCCATTAACGATTTGTTGGGTCAATTCATATTTTTAAAGTCCCAGTAACTCGTCTGGGAATTCGTCTTCGACATCAACCACATAGTACTCTTTGGGTTGATACCATTTTTTTAGAAAATTTATAGGAAATGCTTTGATTTTTGTATTATAGCGAGCTACAAACTCGTTGTAAGCTCTTTGATAGTTTGCTAGCTCTTCCTCACTCCTGAATAGTTCATCAAAGAGTCTTGAAACTGCTTGTGGCATATTTAAATCAGGGATCTCATCTAAAATCTGGGCGAACTCGCGCGAGGTTTCAACTTTGGATGAGCGGTGTTTTTCCGTCAAGCTAGACTTCATCCGTTCTTTAACAACAGTTGATTGCTCTGAAACAAGAACTCCCTGAGTTAATTCTTTTAAGTTCTCTTTTTCACGTTCCTGATGTTTGTCTACAAAGCGATTGGCTTTGGATAAGAGTTGACGATTTCGTTCCTCGGTAATACGGATATTACTTGCTAATTGAGAACAGCTTTCTGAGAGACGGTTGGCCTCGCTAATTGTTAGGAAACTATAGATCAACAAGGTTGTCAGCGTTCCGAGTACAAAACTAGCGCCTGGGAAGGGTTCAACAACAGTCTCCACTTCTTGAGGAGTAATTGTCAGAGCAAATATGAATACCCACAATAGAGTCGAAAGGATTGTAAAGCCGAGTAGACTAAGCAGGGTGACAAAAATTGATTTTTGTTTCATAGCACTCCTTCAATCACTTTTTCCGTTTTTTTCTAGCTTTTTTCAGTTGCTTATTCATACGGTTCATGGCTTGTTTAGTGGCAAATTGGCCAAGTTTCCCTTTAAGACCTCCTCCAAAGAGCTGGCTCATATCCATATCCCCACCAAGGGCTGATAGGTCTGGCATGCCATTTGCTCCCATCATTCCTTCCAAAGCAGACATATCCATATCCCCCATGTTTGGCATATTTGGCATGTTCTTAGGAAGTTGGTTAGGATTTAATCCCATTTGTTTCATCATCTTATTCATATCCCCAGACATAACCCCTTGCATCATTTGTTTGGCTTGGTTAAAGTCCTTGATGAATTTATTTACTTCCACAAAACTGTTGCCTGATCCAGCAGCAATACGACGACGGCGAGCTGGGGTGAGGAGATCTGGGTTCTCCCGTTCAGCGGGGGTCATGGAGTAGATAATAGCCTTACGGCGAGCAACTTCTTTTTCATCAACCTTGAGATTTTTTAAAGCTGGGTTGCTAGCCATACCAGGAATCATTTTTAAGAGATCTTCCATTGGTCCCATGCTTTGAACCTGATCCAACTGATCAAGGAAATCGTTGAAGTCAAAGGTATTTTCCCGCATTTTCTCAGCGATTTCCAAGCTCTTTTGTTGGTCATACTCTTGAGAGGCTTTCTCAATCAGCGTTAGAAGGTCCCCCATTCCAAGAATACGGCTGGCCATACGGTCTGGATAAAAGGCTTCAATGTCCGTAATCTTTTCACCTGTACCGGTAAATTTAATGGGTTTTCCAGTGATGTGACGAACAGATAGAGCAGCTCCACCTCGGGTATCTCCATCCATCTTGGTTAAGATAACACCCGTAACCTCTAATTGTTCATTAAATTCACGTGCAATATTGGCAGCTTCCTGACCGATCATAGCATCGACGACCAAAAGAATTTCGTTTGGTTGGGCAAAATCCTTAATGTCCTTCAACTCTTGCATAAGGACTTGATCAATCTGCAAACGTCCAGCCGTATCAATCAAGACATAGTCATTTTTGTTTTCACGGGCTTGTTCCAAACCAGCTTTCACAATCTCAAGCGCTGGGACTTCAGTTCCCATCGCAAAAACGGGTACCTCGATTTGCTGGCCGAGTGTTTTTAACTGGTCGATAGCCGCTGGGCGGTAAATATCCGCCGCAATCAATAAGGGACGAGCATTTTCTTCTTTTTTGAGCTTATTGGCCAATTTTCCGGCGAAGGTTGTTTTCCCCGCCCCTTGAAGACCGGCCATCATGATGATGGTTGGGATCTTAGGTGATTTTTCAATCTCCGAACGATCAGAACCAAGCAAGTCAGTCAATTCTTCATTGACAATTTTAATAACCTGTTGGGCTGGATTCAAGGTGTCGATAACCTCTTGTCCCAAGGCACGTTCTCGAATTTGCTTGATAAAGTCCTTCACAACAGGAAGAGCTACGTCAGCCTCCAGCAAGGCCATCCGAATCTCTTTGGTTGCCTCTTGAATATCTTTTTCGTCAATTTTGCCTTTTTTACGAAGATTTTTAAAAACAGATTGCAAGCGTTCTGTTAAACTTTCAAACATAATTCATCCTCACTCTCGATTATCAATGCTAGTTAGCAAGTCAATTTTTTCTTTTAAATACTTATCTTGGGGATAGCTTTCAAGGATTTCTTCAAAAACTTGACTACGAACAATATAATCAGAATACATATGGAGCTTACGTTCATAATCTTCCAAAATTCGTTCCGTTCTCTTAATATTATCGTAGACAGCTTGACGACTGACCTGGTACTCCTCCGCAATTTCCGCCAAAGAATAATCGTCCGCATAATAAAGCTCTATATAGTTCATTTGCTTATCCGTTAATAAAGCAGCATAAAACTCAAACAAAGCGTTCATGCGATTGGTTTTTTCAATTTCCATAACACTCCTATTGTAACAAAAAAATCGCAATTGGATACAATATTTACACACATCTTGCTAAAGAAAAAAACTCTGATTCTATCCACAAAAATTGAGTCTTCATCGCAACAAAAAGTCCCTCCGCAAGGGAGGGATCAATGCCATTCAATTTTTCTATATTGGTTTTTCTCAAATCACTACATTTTTCTCTTTTTGCTTTATGATTGAATCTCAACGCCACAGGATCTGTTCTCCACCCACTCCTTCTAATTTTCAAAATAAAATTCGAAACGATCTGCTGCATATTGGCTTTTTACGTACTCAAAGGCTTGTCCGTCTTCCAGGTAGGATAATTGAGTGAGCGCTAATACAGCTTGACCTCGTGGAATATCCAGATAATGGGCAATGCGATCCCCTACCAGTTTGGCACTGATGGTCTGACTTGATTTACCAATCCGATAGCCCTTTTCCTCCAAGCTTTTGAAAAAATGACTGGTCACCTGCTCTTTGGGCAAATCTTTAATAAATTTTTCTGGGATGGAGGCAATCTCGTAAACGACGGGCACATCATCTGCATATCGAACCCGTTCCATCCGAATGATATTCTCATCTCTGGCAATCCCCAAGCGGTCCATTTCTTGCTGGCTTGGCAGGGTTCGCCGATAGGAGATAAGATGACTGGATGGCTCTTTTCCTTGCGACTGAATAATTTCTGTAAAAGAGGTCGTCCCTCTCATTTTTTCTTGAACACGGGTCGAAGCAATAAAGGTACCACTCCCAACGCGGCGTTCTAAGACCCCTTCTTCCACTAAAAGTGTAATGGCCTGTCGTAGGGTCATACGACTGACTTGATAGTGTTCCGCCAAATCGCGTTCGCTTGGTAAACGCTGACCAATCTTCCACTGCCCTTGATCAATGGCTGTTTTAATATCATCGTGTATTTCTAAATAGGCTGGACGCATAGCTCCTCCCCCTTCTTTCTTACTATTTTAGTGACCCTAAAAGGAAAAGTCAACTCAATGTAGCTTCCTTGGCAAGGAGCTAGGTCTGTGATACAATGGGAACTATAAAAAATCTAAAATGAGGAAAGGGATTAGATGACTACAATCACTCCTGACATGAAAGATGTCGAAAAAATTATCGTTCTGGATTATGGTAGCCAATACAACCAATTGATTTCTCGTCGTGTGCGTGAAATGGGTGTGTTTTCTGAATTAAAGAGCCATAAACTCAGCGCCCAAGAAGTGAAAGAGATGAATCCAGTTGGAATCATTCTTTCAGGTGGTCCAAACTCTGTCTATGAAGAAGGATCCTTCGATATTGATCCGGAAATCTTTGAGTTGGGAATCCCTGTACTTGGAATTTGTTACGGAATGCAACTCATGACCCATAAATTGGGAGGAAAAGTTGTCCCTGCTGGTGAAGCTGGGAACCGTGAATATGGCCAATCCAACTTGACCCACACTCCTGACAGTCTCCTCTTTGCTGGAACTCCAGAAGAACAATTGGTTTTAATGAGTCACGGGGATGCAGTAACTGAAATTCCTGAGAACTTTGTTCGTACCGGTACTTCTGCTGACTGTCCTTTCGCGGCTATCGAAAATGCAGATAAAAATCTTTATGGTATCCAATTCCACCCAGAAGTTCGTCATTCTGTTTATGGATTTGACCTTTTGAAAAACTTTGTTTTCAATATCTGTGGTGCCAAAGGCGATTGGACCATGAATAACTTTATCGACATGGAAATCAAAAAAATCCGTGAAACAGTTGGAGATCGCAAAGTACTCCTTGGTCTGTCAGGTGGGGTTGATTCCTCTGTTGTAGGGGTCCTTCTTCAAAAAGCGATTGGGGACCAACTGATCTGTATCTTTGTAGATCATGGCTTGCTACGTAAAGGCGAAGCTGATCAAGTTATGGATATGCTTGGAGGCAAATTCGGCCTTAACATTGTAAAAGCTGACGCTTCTGAACGTTTCCTTTCAAAACTTGCAGGAGTTTCAGACCCGGAACAAAAACGCAAAATCATCGGAAACGAGTTTGTTTATGTCTTCGATGACGAGGCTCGTAAATTGGACGGTGTCGATTTCTTGGCCCAAGGTACCCTCTATACAGACATTATCGAGTCTGGAACAGATACCGCACAAACCATCAAATCGCACCACAACGTAGGTGGTCTACCAGAAGACCTTCAATTTGAATTGATTGAACCTCTGAATACCCTCTTTAAAGACGAAGTACGTGCCCTTGGAACAGAACTTGGCATGCCAGACGAAGTCGTATGGCGCCAACCATTCCCTGGACCAGGACTTGCCATCCGTGTGATGGGAGAAATCACCGAAGAAAAACTCAAAACTGTCCGTGAATCTGATGCCATCCTCCGCGAAGAAATTCAAAAAGCTGGCCTAGACCGCGACGTATGGCAATACTTCACCGTTAACACAGGCGTCCGCTCTGTCGGAGTTATGGGAGACGGCCGCACTTATGACTACACCCTAGCCATCCGTGCTATCACTTCTATCGATGGAATGACAGCTGACTTCGCTCAACTCCCATGGGATGTTCTGAAAAAAATCTCTGTCCGCATCGTAAACGAAGTCGACCACGTCAACCGCATCGTCTACGACATCACCAGCAAACCACCAGCAACAGTTGAGTGGGAATAAAAAGGTCCAGTGGACCTTTTTATCCCGAGCTCGAAAAATAGAGAGCGAGGCAGGTCCTGAGGAGAAACAATTTCGAATTCCTCTCGATTGTTTTTACCCGTCGCCTTGAAATTAAAAAGCGACGTTAAGCCAGTGGAGAATCAATCTCGAATTATTTTTAATAGTGGCTAAGTTTAGCCCTCAATCTCATTATCAGCTGATCAGTCCTCGCAAAATGAGGGCTGATTTTTAATAGGGCTCGCTTTCTACTGATTCATAAAATCAAAATTTAGTGCCTCTATGCTAACCATGTATGATACTATTAAAAGGAGGATTGGTTTTAGAAAGATTTGGAGAAATAGTATGAATTCAGAAATCAAATGGATTTTCTTTGATGTTGGCTCTACACTTTTTGACGAAAGTGCCGTTTATGAAAATAGAATTGAAAAGATAATACAGGATAATAACATTGATAAAAATGAATTTATCACAAAGGTAAAACAACGCGCACAAATTAATCAGAAGCCGATTGTATCGGTTGCTGAAGACTATAACGTAAAAATTCCTGCTTGGCGGCACGACTTAGAAGTCTTATACCCGGATGTAAAAGAAATATTGCCAAAACTCTATCAAAAATACAAACTCGGTATCATTGCAAACCAGGATTTTGGGACGGAAAAAAGATTAGCAGCTTTTGGTATCCGACAATACTTTGACCTCGTCATCGCCTCTGCTGAGAAAGGTATCTCCAAACCTAATCTGAGAATATTCCAGATTGCACTTACTCGTGCGAATTGTAAACCTGAGGCAGCCATCATGATTGGAGACAGAATTGATAATGATATAGTTCCAGCTAATAAAATCGGTATGAAAACGGTTTGGATTAAACAAGGACCCGGTAGTTCTGTAAAGCCAAATAAAATCGAGGAATATCCCAACTACACCATCAACAATCTAAGTGAGTTATTGACTTTGCTCTCCTAATCAACCACATTTATTGCTCAGAAGGTGCTTAACTATACAGAAAATACCAGACTATTTCAATTTAGGCGAGACTAATCGGATTTTAATTCTCTATATAGTTCAATCTAATCATTGTTAAACCTCTCTGGTGAACTTGACTCCTCAGATTTCAAACCATTATGAGTATTCTAACCTTGAGACTAAATGAGTATAAAATTGATATTCATTAAGTATTACATATGATTCATGGAGGTATTTAAATTGAAAACAAAAAATGTTATTGTTGTTCCCTATGATCCAATTTGGAAATTGGCCTTTCATCAAATAACAGACGAGCTTTCTACTCTTCTGGCCGATCTGATTCTTGGAATTGAACATGTTGGTAGCTCATCTGTAAAAGGGTTAGCCGCAAAACCTATTATTGATATTGATATTATTATTAGTGATGAATCCATGTTAGATAAAGTAATTTCTAAATTAGAATCTCACGGCTATACCTATGAAGGAGATTTAGGAATTACTGGAAGAGAAGCTTTTATTTGAAAATAACACAGTAAAAAAGCGCAAAAAAACACTATCTGTGTTATACTTAAGATGAATATATTTAAAAATGTCTTAAGGATGTTGCCGCATCCCTAATGCTTTTACTGCTTCATAAGTTTGATGTGTTTTCAAAAGTTTGTAGACAATTCTTAGTATCTTATGAGCACAAGCGATAACAGCCTTCATCTTACTTCCTCTTTGGGAAACTCGTTTGTATAAAGATGAGAAAGCTGGATCTTTGGAGTGTCCTGCTATCATACCCGAGATCGTTAAGGCATGTTTTAAGTATTTATTTCCTTGCGTTATTCGCGAGGATTTTTTAATACCAGCACTTTCAT
>NZ_JADPMS010000015.1:0-39213 GCF_015686645.1 Streptococcus sp. NLN76
CTTGCTTGATCACTTGATATTTTTTATCTTCAGACATTGTTAAAACTATTTTCCTCATCTTTCTAATGTAACACAGAGGACATTTTCATATTCGATTTACTTAAGACATTATCACTTTCGAATGATAGAGCAAGAAAAAGCCGAAGGTTGACGGTTGACGAGTGGCATATTTTAGTGTAGAATATTTTATGTTGCGGCGGTATAGCCAAGTGGTAAGGCACGGCTCTGCAAAAGCTTGATCGTCGGTTCAAATCCGTCTACCGCCTTTTTTATCGGTTTTTAACCGAATTTATACTGATGAAAAGCCCGAAAAATCGGGCTTTTTTGATTTTTGAGTAGGATAAATACGGATAAAAACGGAAATAATTTTGGTCAAATTTTGGTCATAGGTATTTCTAAAAACAAAAAAGCCCCTCCGGAAATAATCCAGAGGGGAATGTCATTAAATAATTATAATCGTTTAGTGTACTTCAAAGCGATCCATCCTACTCCACTTTTTAGCTTACCCCATTCATACCCATCAGCGGTTTTGGTTTCTGTGATGGTGTAGACTCCGGGTTTGACCTTGCCTTTTGTCCCAGCCTTGAGACTTGGTTCTTTACGGATATTTAGGTCTGTGACTGAGACACGGACTTTGAATGATCCAGTTGTTTCCTTTTTGGAAATAGCTGGTTTTTGAACTGTTTCCTCTTTGGAAACAGTTCCGCCTTTCATTTCACTGTAATAGCGCTGAACTCTCTTAATGTAATCAGTCATATCAAGAGTTTGCGGGCAGGCTGTAGCACTAGCTTGTCGGTGTGGAACAATAACACTAGAATCAGGTTTTAATCCATAGCGTAGACAAATCTCGGCAACTAGCTTCGCTCCACGGTCAAGAGTTGCATCATCGAACAGATAGGTATTCGGGTCGTTTACATCTCCAATGCTTGAATTGATGTGTTCAATTCCGATGGAGTTTTCATTGGTGATTGCACCAGTTCCGCCTGAATGCCAAGCGACATAATTTTCCCCTACACAGCCCATGATTGCGTTCGGAGTCACTAAGTAATGAGCAGACGTTTGGTTATTTCGTGACCTTAACCATGTGCTATAAGCGCCAGTTACTGATGTTGTAGCAGTACCATGGATCACGATGTATTTAATCGGCGATGTGCGCTTTCCACCACTCCAAAACACTTCTGGTCGTGCTTCGGTAATAAAGCCACTATACAGGTCTCCATTCACGTTTTTAGGTTCCATGGTTGATTTACCTCCTGTAGGTTTCGCCTGTGGTTCGTCGCTATACGGTGGTCTAAACCAGCCAATTACTCCAGTATAGTCCCTGGTCAATTGCCGTAGAGGTCCGCCATTTGTTAAACTATCCGCATTTCCATCCACATTTGTTTCAAGAGTAATCATCTTGTATGCGTCGGCGTATAGCACATAACCCGTATGACCAAACTCGTGACCAGGAACTTCCATTACGAAGAACCAACCTTCACGAGGATAACTGTTCAAATCACCTACTTTGTTGTACTCAACTGGCCAACCTGCTTGTTTCGCTGATTTCAACAGATCAATGGCATTCCCCCATAAGTGAACGCCAAAGTAAGTCTTTGAAACATAAAGAGGGGTATCCACGCATTGGGATCCCCAGGCATTATCCGCATCAATTCGTTGACCAATTTTGCTTTTTAAATCATCCGAGACCGTCTTTACTGTTACCATTATTCGCCTCCTTCCTGTAATAATCGACCGTGGACACTCCGACCACAGTTCCTAAAAAAGCAGAAACGGCAGTCAAAATATTATTGACCACCGTCAAGTCATAACCCAGCTCCCCACCTACGACAAAAATCAGGGTGTTTAGAGCTGGTAAAAAAATAAGCACCAGCCATTTGAAAGCTTGGTACCAGTTATCAGATAGGCGCATTTTCTTCTCCTTTCAGAGGTAATTCTAGGAACTCATGATAGAGCAATTCAATTTCACCATTTCCATCAAGATTCTTATAGGATTCAAAGAGTTTAGCAATTTCCCGCTTACGCTCAAGAGTTGTGTAACCCTTGATAATGTCTGCCTGCATATCGTGAAAAAGTCTGTAGCGGTGAAGGGTCTTTGTACCATTTGCAGTCTTAGCAATCAATTCAGAATTCACATCCGCAGTCGATTTAATTTGTTCTACATCTGATTTGATCTTTTCGATATTATCTGAAGTTTTCTCATTGTACCGCCTATTTTCTCGGGATTCCGCAATCAATCGCGAAATCCCACCCAACAGTGCGACAACAGCCCCCAAAATCGTAATAGTCTCTGCAATATTCACGCTCTACTCCTCTTCAGTTTCAGTAGTTTCAGATTCCTCAAGACCGGCCAAGATTTCATCTTCCACTTCAAAAACTTTGGCTTGGAATTCTTTTTCATGCTTACGCATTTCTTTACGATTTTTAGAGTAGAGATCTTCGTCATTAATCCACTCTGACCGACGGGCTGTGCCTTTGTCGTCAAATTCTGCGGTCATAGTTTTTACAACTGTTTCCCCAACTTTTAATTGTCCTTCAAGACGCACTGATCGAAATACTTCAAGTGTCATACTAGTTACCTTCTTTCATTTTGTTTTCTACTTCTTCAAAAAGTTCTTTGAGTGCCTGGTCGCTTTCTAAGACCTGCTCAAAGTGAGTCAACTTTTCAGCTAACTCGTTTTTCTCACCAAGTTCTGCTTGGTACCGAGCCTTGAACTCGCTAGACTCAAGTTCAGCTTGAGTTAGCTTGCCAGCGATGTCCTGTGCGAAAAATTGTAGTGTTTTGTCGTCCATGATTTCTCCTTTCTTAGATTCCAAGTGAACTTAACTTATTTATCGAACTCACAATGGCATTGTAAGCAGCATCTGAGAATCCCGCATTTTTGATGTGAACAAATCCAACTTTCAACTCACGTAAAACCTCCAACAGATTCACTGATTTATCTTTTCTTGGATACAGGAAAAGATTCCCGGTTTCAATCGCACTTTGATTTTTGTCAATCATATACGGACGTAAAAGAACATTCCCCTTTCTGGGAGAATTGTACACATAGTTATACATTTCCCAACCCTGTTGAGGAAGATTCGTCGCATTTTTATCCGCATAATAAGAGTGTGAGAACACAACACGGTCTCCAATCAATTGAACATCATCTACTTGCCAACCGTCTGCTGAAACGGCTCCTTTTACAGTCGAGATGACGATTCCGGTAAATCCACCTTTATCCCAACCAAAGTTAGAATCAGAACCTTCCTGACGACGATCACCACCAAGAATTACCCGGGATACTTTCCTTTGACTACCATTGATTCGCTCATTGTAGTTAATGAACTTCAGTCCCATTGTTGAGGCTTGTGAGTCAACCCTAAAGAAACCAGCTTCGTTGTCACTAACATAGAAACGACCATTCTGCAGGTTAATCTGTGAGCGGTCATTTAATGATGAAATCGTTCCACCTCTAATTCTGTTTGCTGACATTTGACCTGTAACAATATTACTTGCATCCATGTTAACAATTGTGACTCGATGTGCATCTAAAATTCCCGTCGTGATTTTACCTGCGTCAAGATTCCCAATCTTAGCACTAGTAATAACCCCATCTTGAATATAAGTCTTTCCTGTGATCTGGACTAGACTTCCGTCTATCTTAACAGACCCATCTTTATTCAAATTCAATTGATTCAATACGGTACCAGAACTAGTCAGGTTTTTAACTGCCCAAGCACCAGCCAGCTGACTAACTTCTGTTTTCGTGGAGTTCAAAGCTGATTCTACAAAATTAGCCCTACCATCTAATCTAGAAACACTGTTCTCAGTATTAGCAACTCTGGATACAATCCCCTCTGCTGTCTGTGTGACTTGGCTGATTGAACGCCCTTGAGCCGTTAGAGTCCGAGTGTGTCCGTCTACTGTGTCACGGACTTCGTGGAGGGCAGTGGTAGTTGCTAGTTCATCTGGTGAGGGGCTGTAGCGGGCTGGGGTATCTCCTTCAACCAGCATGACTTCCGCAAAGCCCAAAATAGCAGTAGTTCCGTTGTTTGATCCGTTATTGTCAAAAC
Organism: Streptococcus sp. NLN76; assembly: GCF_015686645.1. Taxonomy (NCBI): domain Bacteria; kingdom Bacillati; phylum Bacillota; class Bacilli; order Lactobacillales; family Streptococcaceae; genus Streptococcus; species Streptococcus sp. NLN76. The sequence continues at coordinate 4,060 of NZ_JADPMS010000015.1, forward strand.
GAATGTAGCCCTCATCACTTCCGCCGCTATCGAAGACAAATGTCACATACTCAGCACGGTGTGGACTCGGGGCTTTCTCACTAATGATTCTTTTAGCTAACGTAAAACTCTGAGTTTCACCTTTCTTTCTACCCAAAAACCAAACATCAAAATGCTTCATATTCCCGCTCGAATAAGTCCAAAAACTCAAAGCGTATTTGGTATTACGTTTGACTTTAAAGCGATTTGAGCTTGATATGATTTCTCCAGATTTATCGGTATTCAACTGAAAATGATATTTTTCGCTATTGTGGTAGAAACTGTGTTTGACAAGAACTGTATTACCCCAGTACTGCCCAGAAGTCTGTCTAGCACCTTCAAGAATCAAGTTAGCACCACTATAGCCGTCAGGGATTTTGGTCTCTACTTGGGCAATACGGGCAGTCAAACCCCTTTCTGTCTGCTCGATTGTGTTTGTAAAGGTCGAGTTAGTTATAAAGCCTTTCGTATCAATCAGCTGGTTGACTTCAGTTCTTGAAAGTTTTGTAGAAATCTGACTGGCTAATGTATCGATAAGTGTCTCAGCATTTGTTACCCGATTCTTTTCGCTATTGAACTCAGTTTTTGAAACTTTAGCGTTGATAGCATCATTTGCAACCTGTAACTCTGCCCTAAAACGGCTAGATAGCTCATCAACCTGACTTCTATCTGCTTTTAATTTGATAGAACTCTTTGTTTGATTAATCTCAGTTGTATGAGAATCAACAGACTTTTTCAAGTTGTTGTAATCAGTCTGAGAGACCTTACTAGAAACATCACCAATAAGCTGGTTGACTTGGGTCTCTTGACGGCTGATTTTGTTTTCTGCTTGCGCCAGTTTGGTGGATAACTGTCTTGTCCCTTCAGCAGTCTGAGCGATGGTGGTTTTGACAGTTGTGATTTCACTAGTTGTGTCCTCTGGGGCAGGACCAGCATCTGTAACGGTTGAACTTTTTGTAAGCTCTACTTTTCTAAACGATATAGATCCGATTCCGCTATAACCCAAAATAATTCGACGATGACCGAAATCTGAGTTAGGTTTAATAACTCCCGTCACACTATAACGAACCCAGTTCGAAGTAGCTTTGGCAAACCTGCCACTTCCACCAAAATGCGACACAACATTGTTGTAATTGACTTTACCGTTATCACGAAGCTCAAACCAAAAGTCAGGACTACCAGAATTCACTTTAGCCTCAACAGAAAGAGTGTAGGTTTCCCCGATTTCTAACTCAAGTAAAGCGGTGCTATCAAGTTTGCCACCAAGTCTTGCTCCACTCTCTGAGTGAATTTGCCATTGATGCCATGTCAAAGCAGTAGTTGTCATGGTAAAGACACCGTCTGTAACTCCTCGAGTTGTCTGAGAACTATCACCTTGAGAGTACTCCCACAAACCACGACTGAAATCATAGTCTTCAGCGTAGTTCCTGGAGCCTACCTTGAAGCTATCAATCTTCGCATTAGTCTGGCTGATTTCGGTCGTTATCTTTTCATCAAGTTGGCGGATATTTGTTTCAACGGTGCGGATTTTTTCCTTCTCCTTGTCAAAATCAGAATTCTTGACCCTGCTAGCAATCTCTCCAGCTTGAACTCGAAGACTAGCCTCAGCTTGAGAAACTTTACCTGTCAAATTGTCGACTGTTGTCTTATCCGCCTTCAGTTTGATGACATCGTTTGTTTTTGTGACTTCCGTAGACAGGTCGTTTATAGACTCTTGGAGCGCTCTCTCTGACAAGCCAATCAATCGACGAGCTTCTTCGTTTGCCTTATTTCTAGCTGTGAGAATAGCCCTCTCAGTCGCTTTTCGTTCTTCTTGGTCTAAACGTCTAGCTTCTGACAAAGCGTCCCGAATAGCTGAATTAGAGCGTTCTTGAGCGCTATTCAGATTTAAAATAGCTTGCTCTGCCAATCGCTTAGCGTCATCCGCTGCCGCTTCAGCCACGCCTGCTTTCGTGAGTAGCTCAACGACTTTAGACTTCAGTTCATCATCCAAGAGCCGCATCTTGCCGTCCAGCTCTGCCATCTCATTCTCGATCTGCACTTTCAAGCGCTCTGCGTTGTATGTTCGGAGAATCTCCTCCCACATTTCACCAGTCCAACGAAGCATGATTTTGTGTCCCTCGTGTTCTGGGTCTGGCTTATACCAGATATCCCCAATCATCACCTTTTTAGGGTGGGTGATAGTAGGATCCTCTTCGCTATACCAGTTTTGATTGAAGCCGTCGGCGGAAGGGAGGAAATCTGGAAGCTTCTCTACAAATTTGTTAAAGTCTTCAACTACCCAATCCTCGATAGCTTTATCTACTGCACTCTGAATTGTGGAGCTGGTTGAACCCCCTGTAACTTTATCCCCGAGTTTTATATCAGCACTTGTGTTGTTTAGCCGATTGAAGGTGATTTCAAAAACCCTGGTCTCGTAGTATAAATTGCGATCATGACGTATTACTCTTACAGTATCGCCAATCTCAACATCTTTTAGATAAGCAGTTGTAGTTTTAAAGGTGACTGCTGGCCGTGAAGCTGTAACAAGAGCTTCATAGGTTTGCTCCAGAAGCAACTCTCTATCTTCTTCCTCGCCGAACTCGATGAAACCGATTTTTGGTTTCATGGTTCCATCAGTTTGTCGGATTCCGTAGCGCTTGGTCATCTCTGGGATTTCCACATACCGCTGTCCTGCTGGCTTATCTACAGGTTTTCCTTCAGATTTCCGCCAAACAATTTCTTCGAAGTTGATTTTTCGACCGTAACCAGCTTTCCCGGATTCATTCTCTTCTGCGGACGAGACTTCTTCACCCTTACCGCGACCAATCAAAGCAGTGTATAATTCAGTTCTCTCCACCTCTTGGATAATCGTCAAAGCGTTATGTCCGTAAACAACACGCTTTCCAACCGCCTTACCAATTTTCTTTTTAAAATCAATGTAGCGAGCTCCGATTTGGTTGCCGTTCATTTCAACAAAGAATTGCATTTCCAAATCCCAAACTTCGCAGGCCTTTTTCAGAGATTCAAATACAGATGTATAGTAGAACATCGTGTTTTTGAATTTGGTAGAGGCGATGTAACGAGGTGTCCAGTTTGTGTTTCTTAGTAAATCTTCAATGACTGGTCGAGCTTCCATGGCTCTAGGTCTCTTCTCATAAACAGGAGTTTTTCTAAGCTCCTCAATTCCTGATTGGACTCCAGTTAAAGAAGTAATAAAGCCCTCCGTTTCCTTTTGAAGAACATAGAAAAAGTGAAATTTGTGCTTATTATCAATTGATTGAATAGCCATGTACTCCACTTTTTCTAAGTCAGTATCAGACATCGCCTTCATTTCAATTTCTAATCGATCAGAGATATAGCGATCAGCCAAGGAAAATTTCTGCTGAGCGGTTTTGATGCTCTTTCGACTAACGATACGAATCAGCTTCTCATTTTTATCAAATAAATAAATCATAGTCGCTCATCCCTCCATCGAACTGTTTTAACTCGAGCACCTTTTGCTGAAATCGTGTCCCCGTGACGAATCTTAAATTCTTCAAGCGGGCTGTGTAATTCAAGTTCAGACAGAATGCTTATACCTGTATAACCTTTGTCCAAACGAATCTCATCACCAGTAAAATCCAATACAATATCAGTATCAGATTTGTAGGAACCGTTCATAATCAATTTTTGACGTCCATTTGTAATTTCAATTCTGTTCACGGTACCTTCTGGGGTTAACACGATTCTGTCAGGTAGAACTTCATAAGCATCTTTCAGAGTAATAGCCCCTGTTGAACCTTGCTCAGCTCGTTTTTTGACTCCATCTGGAACTAGTAACTTGAAACTACTCATCACTGATAAGGAATTTTCCTCGAAATCATCCGCATCCGAAAATAGAGCGTAATATATCCACTCTGGCTCATCTTTAAAGCTAACTTCAAGAAAACCACTTGGACCGTAATACCGAAGCCATTTGTTAAGCATCTGGAATCTATCTCGTAATTCAGCACTCGTCTCAGCGGTTAGCATATACTGTATCTCTAAAATAGTTTCGGAATCTTCGACCAAATCGACCCAAACTCCTCTTCGACCAGGGATTTCAGTTGTCTTAATTCTCCTAGAATGAATTCCTCTACCTTTTACAATCAAATGACGATATCCTTTGACCAATTCCGATAAAGTGCGTCCGTTGATCATCAGCTCATCACTAGCAAAGCCTTGCGGCTCTGCTCTTGATGGGTTGGTTAATTCTGTAAAACTATACATAAAATCTCTCCTAGTATGTATCCAAACGAAGTTCAAGGTTTTGTGCTGATGTGATATCAGATACAAAAGCTCTATAAGCTTGTTTGCCTAAATTCAAAGTCAACTCTGCAGGTTTGCTTGGGGCATCGTAGCCTAATTGATGATCTAACGATGCTGTGAAGTCCATACCTAGACCGCTTGAGAAGGTATACTCTTGCGCTCTATCAATTGTCTCAGCGATTGCATCCTCTACACTGTCAGCGTTTCGAGTGATACCAACTGCAACCCCTTCAGCGAGCCAGCGACCTACATTGTCACGGAATAACTTGGAAGGTGAGGCAATCTTACCTTTAGCTTGCGCAGCACGTTCTGCTTGCGCAACGAGTGCATTAGCAGCAGCTGTGACCGCACCCAGAGCCGACATCATACCTTGCGCCAATCCTTGACCAATAAAGGCTCCCACTTGGCGCATAGCCCCAACCCCAGCCATACCTCGAGCTTGGACTGCAGATACCATAGCGGACATTGCTGCAGTCGCTCCACCAATCCCTGCTCGAATACCGTTGGTAATTCCTTGGGAAATGCCTTGCCCCGTTTGTTGAGCAATTGAGCGCATACGACTTCCTGCAGATTGCATAGCGCTAGACATTTGATTCATGCCACTTTGAACTGCGCTTACAGTTTGAGACATGGCACTTCTGATTGAGTTGTTGACCTGAGCCATAGCGCTTGTAATTGCAGAACTAATTCTACTCATAGCTCCAGAAATTGCTGCGATAGCACTATTCATACCGTTTGTAACCGAGGCATTCACTTGACTCATGCCCGAAGTCACAGACGATACAACTGAACTCATCGCAGTTTGCACAGCAGCTCCCATAGAATTCATGGAAGCGGTGACGTTTGCGATAACAGCAGTAAATCCGCTTTGGATTGTAGCTGACAAGCTTGTCATAGCAGCAGTTGCACTAGCAGTAATGCCTGTGAATCCAGAAGTTACTGCGGATGAAATTTGAGTCATGCCTGCAGTTGCGGTTGTCCCTAAATTACTAAAGCCTGTTGTTAGACTTTGTGTAATTGCAGTGACACCTGCAGTTACCGCAACCCGTGCGCTGGCCATACCAGTTGTTATTGCTGTAGTTAGGCTGGTCATCGCAGAAGTCGCTTGAGTCCCGATTTGAGAGAAGCTAGTCATTGTTTGCGATGCAGTTTGACCAAAACTAGTGAAGCTTTGTTGAGCGCTTGTTAGCGATGTAGACAAACTGGTGAAAGATGACATCACGCTAGTAATCGTGCTTGCGATGTTTGCAAATGATTGGATCACAAATGTAATTGTAGTCCCCAGACCAGTCATTGATGTCTGAACAGTAGTAATCGATGTCGATACACTTGACAACTGCGAAGTAAACGAGGTAAGACTCGCTCCTGCTTGAGTTAGTGAAGTAAATGCTGTTCGCACTATATTCCCAAAGGAATTCAATGCTTGTCCTGCACTTTGGAGCGATTGTCCAAGACCAGTGCTAGCCTCTTTCACTTTTGGAAGAGCGTTTGCAACTCCAGTAAGCACTGTTTCAGCACCTTTTGAATTACTGATGGATTGCATTCCCTTACCAACTGCAGCAAGACCAGTTCCAGCTTCATGCAACCCTGCTCCATTTTTGGCTATTTTTCCTGCAGCACTCGCCACAGTCGCCATAGACGCACCCAGGTCGGCAAGATTGGTGTTGGTAATCTTTACAACGCCGTCGGCGAATTTATCAAACCCTTCTCCAGCCTTCTTGGCGCTATTTCCAATTGCCTCGATGACACCTTTGACACCATCTAAAATATTTCGGACAGCGTTTCCGAAAGTCTCTATGACTTTAGAGGCTCCATCGAAGGCTTTTTCAACGACATTACCAAATTCTTCAAATACTCCCTTAACACCATCAAGAACGCCGCGAACACCGTCAAGTACATTCCTTACTGCATTGCCGAAGGTTTCGATAACCTTAGCAGCGCCATCGAATACTGTCCTGATAACTCCTTCAAATGCTTGGATAACCCCTTGGATTCCTGCAAGTATTCCAGGAATTTGAGCAGCAAGTTGAACAAATGCATCAGCAATTGATTGAACCGCCTGACTCACTGCTTCTGCTACTCGAGCGACTTCTGGCATGAATGGCGCTAAAGCTTGCACGATTTGTACAATGGCGTTGCTTACGATTTCGACAACTCGAACAAAGGCATCACTAACAATTTGTACAATCGGAGTAATTGCGGTAGCAATTTGAGAAACTGCATTCCCTATCGAAGTTACAACTTGACTAATCGCATTCCCTGTTACTGAAATAACATGAGATAGACTACCAGCAAATGTCGTGATGATGCCTTGGATTGTTGTACCGAGTTGAGCAACAAATGCTGTTAAGTTAGGCAAAATTCCACCAATTGCTGTGACAATTTGCGATACCGCCGTACCGATTGCAGTCACCAAAACAGCTAACTGTGGACCAAAACCACCAATAGCGGTAATAACAGATGCAATTGCAGTCCCTACTGCCTCAATAACCGGAGCGAATGCTCCAATTACAGGAGCAACTGCGACAATAGCCTGTGCTAGACCTTGAAGAATTGCAGAAGCAACAGTTGCTATAGCATCACCAAAGCTTCGGATAATATCTCCTACACCTTGGAAGATACTACGAACTCCCTCTCCGAATCCTCGGAAGGTTTCTCCAAGTCCTTCAAAAATCTGCTTAATACCAGCACCTTGAGTTCCTGCCAAAGCTAACGCAGCACCTACTGCAAGGATTGCGACAGATAAAGCTAGCAAGGTTGTAGGTGGAACCATTGCAAGAGCACGTCCCAAACCTTGAAAGGCTGTGGATAGACCTGTTCCAATTCCTTGAGCAGCAGTTGATACTGCCTGTCCTAGACCTGTCAATGCAGACTTAAGACCTGTACCTATCCCTTGCACAATGGTTGAGATACTTGTCCCAACACCTTGTAGCGCAGTCGAAATACCTTGAGCCACACCTTGGAAAACCGTTGAAATTCCTTGAGCGATACTTTTTATTGATTCACCAAAACTTCGAATGACGTTGCCAAGACCATCAAACAGCTGGCTGATGACCCCTTTTGTTTGACTACCACTGGACTGGACCGTCTGATTGAAGCCTGTGATTTTTCCACTTGCGCTTTGAGTAGTTGCTCCCAAAGCATCTACGCCAGCTTTTGCATTTTTGTTCAGCAAGTTGAAAGGATTTAACTTTCCGATAGCTTTAAACGTGGACCCAAATCCACTCACAATGCTCCGTGCATTAGTGAATACAGTACCAACCGCAGTTAGACCACCCCCGATTGCAGGAGCAAGTCCGATAGCGCCACGAATTACTTTCGCAAACTGTGAGTCCGATTCATCCGCCCAAGTTACCGCATCAGTGGCCATCTTGATCCAGGAACCGTTGATGTCCTTAGCGCCATCCATAGATTTGAAGACTAAAGACTCCCATGCACCTCCAAGACCTTCGATTTTAGAGCCGATGTTATTCTGCATATCAGACGCGGATTGTTCAAGGTATTTAACCGCTGCTTCATGATTCCCACCGGCTTTTTGAAGCGCTTCGCTATAGGCGTCCCAAGACTTAGATGTATCTCCACTCTTATTTTTCATAGCATCCATAAGAGGAAGCATAGCCTGCATACCAGCTGTATTGAACATTGCTTTCATAGCAGCGGATTTTTGGGCGTTACTCATCCCATCTGTCGCCGTGTTCAGCTCATCCAAAATTTGAGGAAGCGGCTTCATTTTTCCTTCCTGGTCCTGGAAAGAAATCCCTAAAGCATCTGCAGCTTTTTGGGCTTTTTTACTTGGAGCCATCATTTGAAGCAAAGCGTGATTCAAATCTTGAGACGCTTGAGCTGTAGACATCCCTGTGTTGGTCAATAGCCCTAAAGCAGTCGAGGTCGTTGCCAAATCCATGCCCATCATCCGAGAACTTGAAGCAACGTTCGAAAGACCCTGTTGCATCGACTCGATTGAGGCATTGGATAGATTGGCCGATTTGGTAAGCAAAGCCGCTCCTTGTTCAGGACTTGCCAAACTATCCCCGAAAACAACCATAGCTTGTTGGACAACACCCGCGGTTTGAACGAGATCTGCCCCGGCAGCAGTAGAAGCCATAGCGACGGCAGGGAATACCTTTTTCAAAGTTGCAACATCCGCACCATTTTGAGCCATGGCAATCATAGCCTCAGACGCCTCTTGAGCAGACAAAGGCAAATCTTTACCCATTTTCAATGCAACTTTTGAAATGCCTGCGATGTCAGCGGAAGTTCCTCCGGCAACAATAGCAGCCTTGTTCATATTGGCTTCGAAATTACCGAAATCATTCATGGCCTTAACGCCAAAAGCTGTGGTTGCGGCTCCTGCAATTTGCATCGCTCGTCCATGTTTATCCATGAAGTCGAGGGATTTCCCACCTAAAGACTTAGCACCTTGACCAAATTTTTGGACAGATGATTCAGCAGCCTGAAGCGTAGCTTTAAAGTTCTGATCGACAGCAGAAAGTATAGCTTGAATTTTGAAACTTTTATCTGCCATCTATTTTTCTCCTCTCTCTAAATTCTCTTAATCTCCGTCCTCTTTCTAGCAATTCAGGATTAAGGTTTTTAGGTTTGCTTCCTAACAGTTTTCTTTGTCTAGATTGGACATCATAAAAATCTGAGAAAGGCCCAAAGACATAGCTCTTACCATCTTTGGTAGCCTTGACTTCTCGATTTTTATAAGCTTGAAGATGAACTAGTGTTTCCTTTTCAAGATACTGTTTGATATGTGCTTTATGACGTAATCGATACTCTTGCAAGGTCATTCGCTTGATTTCAACCAAATCACGCATTCCAAAAAATGCAAGGGCCTCCGTCAGCATATCTTCGTATGTATCTTTCGAGGTTTCTAAACTAACTCCGCTGCTTCCATGGCTTCCAGAATCTTCTGTACTGTCCCTTGAGTCATCTTGGATTTCTTCAAGCTGTCTAAAAAACCTTGGAACAACCCTTCAAAATCTTCTTGTTCCTCAAGCCACGCTTCGATTTCTTTTTCACTTGGAGCTTTCTTCTCAGTGATTAAAGCGGCTTGAATGATATCCAAAAGAGCTACAGGGTTTTCATCAATGAGATAAAGAGCCACAATACGAACACCCATACCATATTGAACGCCTTGATAACTAGTGTTATAGCGTTTGTCCAATTCGCGGATAAAAGCAAGTCCGTAATGCAATTCAAGTTCTTTCTCTGCAATCGTAATGTGTTTCATATCAATGATTCTCCTTTAAAATCTAAAAAAAGAGAGTGCTTTGTTTCAAAGCACCCCTATATCCTAAATGTTGTTTAACTCTGTCTACCAGCAGAAGCTGCTTTCGCAGTCATTTCTTGGAATACATACATCGCTTCTTGCTCTTGCTCAAAGGTTAGTGCTGTATAGCCATCCACCGGTTGCCCACTGATAGACATTTCAGAAGAGATTTCAACCAATTCATCTGCTTTTGCTGGAATTTCCCACTTATTAAGCGACCCGCGAGCATATTTCGCAGGATATTTGTTCCCTTGTTTTTCTCCATCAAGGTCGATATCCCAAACTTCTAACTCAAATCCTTCTTTTACAGAATCAGCAAGTAATTTATTGGTTGGGTCGTTTGAAGCAATTCCGTTGATAGACAACTTAACCTCTAAAGAACCACCAGAAGCAATATTTCCATCCTTGGTTGCCTTATTGTCTGATTTCCGTTCATATTCCCACTTGTGCTCTGTTTGAAAAGCTAGTTTAGCTCCAGCTTGAACATCTCCGAGTTTTCGGAAAGCTAGAATCCGACGTTTTCCGTGTGATGATTGTAGTTCCATTATTTTTCACCTCTTAAATATTTAAATTCTGCATTTAGCACGCCGTGAAGCAAATTCTCGTCTGTGCTATTGTCCACAATAATTGAGCTAGTGCTCTTCATATCGAAAAAGACCCGATAATCCTCGACCCCGCCTAGAGAATCTAGTAGCGCCTTTAGTTTGCCTAAAGAGTCCGATACCATACGACGATTGTCAGCTTCTGCCCAAAAGTGAATATCTAGATTCAATCTTCCAGTCATTCCATTCTTTAGAGCATCAGGGTAATGCTGAGTACTTCCCATCACAAAAAATGGATATTGTGTATCCAAATCAGGGAGGTATGGGTAAACCGAGTAATTAGATTTTTCGATAAGTAAAAAAATAGCGTCATACAACGCTTGATCAATCTCTCTCATCAATCTTTCATCAACTCCTCGATAAATTCAGGATACACAGCATCTAAAGCTGGTTTCATAAAAGGTTGAGCTGCCATCTTACGAGTACCCAATTCGAGATAACCGCTATATTCGGTCTCAGCGCTAACTTTAGCTTCAGTACTAGTAGTTGTCAGCGTGATACTTTGTCTAGTTGCACCAGTAGTGTATTTCCCAGCAAACTGAGCATTAGACTTCGCTTTCTGCTCAAGTTTGCTGCCATACTTCTGCATTAGCTGACTCATATCGCCTTTTTTATCAAGTTGATCTCCGATATATTGAGTAAATTCCTCAATCCCGACTATCTTTATATCCACGGGCATGAACCTCCCTAATGTAAAGTAAAGTACGATTCCCTAAAACCTTTTTCTGGAATGGAACAAATCTTTTGGATTCAAATTCGATTTCTGAAATTGGCATTTGAAACTTACGGTTAAAAGCCAAAACCTGCGCATTCACTTCTACAGTTCCAAGCATTCGAAGTAATAGGTCATCAGATAAGACTGAACTGGCGCAAGGTACCATCTCCTCGCTTTGACTTTGAGTCATCCTGCCAATGTTTGGGTTGTATGTGGGTTTATCAGCTCGATAGATTATCTTTGCTCGTCTGTTAAATCTCATAACATTTTAAACCCCGCTTCTCCCCTAATTGAAGTGTAGTGCCTAGCTAGTAAGTCCTTGTAATGATCAAAATCAGACAAGTCAAACTCCATGGTAAAACCTTCCATTTTCTGACTTTTCATACCTTCAGAACCGATTCGATTGAACCTTTTTACCATCACTTCAACAATGATGAAATCAAGGGAATCTGGCACAATATTACCGCCGGTATAGGAAAGAAAGTGAGACTCCGTTAGGTCTTCGATAACTGACAAGAGGTCATCTTGCAAGTTATCTGTAATCCCTAATAGAGCTTTAACTTGTTCGATAACCCCCATTGCCTTATGAGCCTCCTAGTTTTTTGTGAGTGATTTTAACGATTTTGGTATCGTCAGCCACGTAAACACCGTAATGCTTATCAGCGTAGATAGCAGTGGATTTTGTCTTAGCTTTACGCTCTACTTCAACTAGGACACCACGTTTTTCAACGAGTTTGAACGCCCCTTTCTTGATAAGAAAAGCTTCGCCATCTTCCAAGCGGCGAGATAGCACTACATCTACACCGAGGAATTTACCAACAACACCGGTAGTTAGCAATTCCCCTTTAAGATTAGTGTTATCAAACAATGCAGAACCGCGAAGAGCTGCGTGACCTTTAGGCGAAATCAACAGGATAGTTTGGCTATCGAAGTCCTCTTCGTTAAACGCCAAAACTCCATCCTCAACAGCTTTTTCGACTTTAGCTGTTCCGCCACCGGCTGTAAGTTTAGTTACTGCTCGTGCTACATCCATAGTATCAGCGTCAACTTTGTCAGCAATTGCCGTAGACAACTGTTTGACTGCTTCACCGTATGGATCTCCATAGCCGCGAGTTACAGCTTCATCAGAAAGTTCAACTCCTTTAGCTGCCTTTTTGATGGTCATTTCAGTCTTGCTGTGAGTCAACTGGTCAGTTGGAATTTCCGCTAACTCAGCGACATCGACAGCAGGTCCAATGTATTCCCATTTAGGTACTGTAAGTGTATCTCCTGGCTGACCAACAAGAGTTGTATCAACTTCTGCGAGTGGAGCGAACTTCAATTTTTCTTTCAAACTATGCGAAATCATATTTGCAAGCACCTCTGGAACGAGGACGTTTGCTACTTTAGTTGGGCCTTGTGCCATATTTCTATACCTCTTTCTTATTTACTAAGCTGCGCATACAGTTCAGGATTCTCCTGATAGAGAGTTGCCTGCTCTGTATAAGACAATTGACGGAACTCCTCTTCAGTCATCGGAGTTTTAAGATTCCCTTCAATTTTCTTCGGAGTGTTCCCTTTTAACATCTCACTGACTTTCTTGTCAGCAACTTCATTCACCAAGCTAGAAAAGCGATTGATAGCTTCCTGAGTGCCTTCTGCGTCCTCTTTGACGACAAAGCTAAGGATTTCATCATCGGCGATGATACCCGCCTCAGAAAGCAATTTAGACGCCTCTTTTTCGAGTGCATTACGGTTGAGTTGAGCTTTCAAGTCAGCAATTTCCTTCGCTTGCTTTTCCTGCTCGTACTCAGCTTTTTGCTCTGCGTTCATTTGACGGAGTTTTTCAGCTTCATCAAGTTGCTCTTGCATCTTGCGAGCATATGACTTTTCTGCTTTTTTCAAGCGTTGTTGGATAATTTCATCCATTTCCGCTTGAGTGAATGTTTTTTCAGTAGATTGTTCGGTATCTGGAGTGCTAGCTTGCTCTTGTACGTCTTGTTCTACTGAATCTTTGATTTCTTCTGCCATCTAGGCCCTCCTTTTTAAGTCCCGAGTGGACTGATACCTTGGCACCTTTTTACGCCTTGAGCAAGTTCTGGGCATAATAAAAACCGTATGGAATTCCAGACGGTTAGATTTCGTGGGGTACATGATCAAACTCAACTGATACTCTTACACCAGTTTGAAAACATTTGCCGTATTCGCGTTCAATCTCTTTTGAAGCTTCGATAGTAACCCGTGCATTTGGATAACGCTCTTTGAAAGTATGAATCATATTTATAGCTGTTTCTATCTTATCCATCACAACCACCCTTTCTTAAAGATTCTTTTCGTTCGCATCTCATGGATCTCTTTCCGCACTGCTTCAAATTCGTTATTTGTAGCCTGTGCATTTCGCTCAACCAACCGATTCAATCGATTGGTTTCGTAGATTAAAAAATCAATGTGAGACTCCGCAATGCGCAATTTCTCCTCAAGCTCACGCTTCTTTTTAATTCGCTTATTCATGTCTACTCCTTCCAGGCTTTCTTCAGCTCTTTAACCAAAAATACGAAATATGCGACCATAATAGACACTACAAAAAGCCCGATGGACAAACCAACCAGGGCGCCAACGATGTTCCAAATTAGATGCGTCATTGTTCCTCCTTGCCACCTCCTTAGTGCTATACTAAAAATACCAATATGGAAAGGAGGGTGACTATATGATTAACATCCACACTGGTATACCCGAAGATCAAGTCACAAAAATTGTCCACGAAAAGGGACCAGGGCACACTTTTGTTGAGTTGTTCTATCCAAACGGATTAGTTATTAATTGCGACATGCTTCCAGATGGTACAGTCAATGTCGATGCAAACAAACCATTGAAACAAAACTCAGATGGTTCTCTCACTGTGATTTATTAAAATCTTCTTAGCTTCGATTTTTATATCACCGTCAGCATCTAACAAGATGCTGGCTTTTTCATTTTTTGCAACTATTGTTTCTTCTGATTCCATCATTACTCCTCCTTTCAGGGTACGAAAAAAGCACTTAGATTGCTAAGTGCTATGCATATACTCCGTTTTTTCTTTTTTTCATTTCTTGTTGGTAAATCTCAAATGATTTTCTGGCTTCAGACGGAGCTGAGTCAGTTAACTCATAGCTATAGTCATCACGTATTTTATACCAGTCTTTGTTTTGTTGCCAATAAAACATTGGATGATTTGGACTACGCATTTCACTCCCTCCTTCTTTTGTTATCCTAGATATATTTTAGCATTTCTCGTACAAATTGTACAGCGAACTGGGAAGGTGATGTTCCCATGAAACTTGACAATGCTTCCGATGGAATTTCCCCTCCATCGGAGAAACTGCCAGCATAAATCGACAAATTCTGATTGATATAATCAAAAAGATCACCTTTGGCAAGTCCAGTAATGGTTTCAGCCACTGATATATTGTCTAATCCAATTTTGTCAGCTATCACATGTCCCATTTCGTGATGGATAATAGATTGATAACCTGTTCCTTCTGCAAACCAACCTTCATCCATCAAGATACGATATCGCTCTTCTAGTAAAGATTTATCTCTAAATATTGCACGATTTAGTTCTATTATGTGTCCTTTTGTGATAGCAAAATCTGTATCCGCCATATTGGTTAACGATAAAGTTAAAGGTCGTCTATCTTCAAACTTTAAATTGGAGAACAAAGATAAAACTTCTCCTGCTCCAGCGATAAACTCTCTTAGTAAGTCGACATCACCATCAAACCTCTTCAAACCTTGAATTTTGATCCCCATTTGACTAGCAAAATCCGTAAGCTCATTTCTATCGTCCTTACCAATAATATTGTTTCTGTCTGCATCGGGCCATTTGTCGGAATTGTTAGCTGACATAGCTTTATCAGATCCACTATAATACGACGCTATTGTGCATTTGCAAAATGGATGCATGGGCGGAGCATTCTTTCCTGACCGCATATCATCAATCCGAAACACTTTTTCATCGAGAGGTTTGCAAATCTTACATGCAGAAGTCTCTGGAAGATAAATATAGTACTCAAAACCGTTGGCTTTCATGATATTCTTCTGCGTGGCCATTGCAACTCTTGCACCTTCAGTAACCGCCAACCGCTTAGCCTCAAACACTGAGACATCGAAAACCCTTCTGATTTCTGGGATGGCAGTCGTCGGATTCTTACCAAGAATCAAAAGGTCACCAACTGTTTTCACCACCAAATCTCGGAGTTTCTCTTGCCTCCCCCAAATCCGCTCGGACCAAACAGCACCTTCGAAGTTGGAGTCAACGATTGCTCTTGTCTTACTACGTAGAGTTAGATCAGTTGGAATGCTTATACCTAGAATATTCGCTTGTGACTTAAGGCGATACAGATATTCCGCATCAAGAAAATTCCCAGTTATCTTAGTTTCCTCGCTGGCCAAAGCTAGCATTTCAAGACTAAGTTCTGCTTTGATTGCCTCCAATCGATTCAGGCGCATGGTGAAGTTATACCAGGACAATTCCCTATTTGCCTCATCTGTGAAATTCCGCTCTTTCACATACTTGGCAGCCTTAGCGTTAAACGCCTGTACATCATACTGATCTGTGAGCTTTTTCAACTCAACAATAGTAAGATCTTTCTTTTCAGAAAATCGTTTTTCCATGGAATAGATTTGCTTCTCAATCTCTTTGATATAGAGTTTGTACAAATCATCCAGCTCTTTTGAAACATCGCGGTCTCGTTTACGGCTGAGTGCTTCCTCTTTCTTAGCACGTTCTTTCCAGTAGTCTACTGATCTACTCATCTTGAGCTCCGTTTAAGTTTTCGTCATCGGATTCAGGTAAATCTTTGTCAGTATTCCTGTCCATCGCAAGCATGTTATTTCTGATTGAATCCTGTTTTTCTTTTTCTTCCTTCTCAATCTTTTCCAATTCAGCTTCTGGATTATCCACAATCGACAAGACAGAAAGCTTAGTTGCATCAGACACTTGGCCAGACAGCTGGGCCACGATCTGAGCCTCTTCAAGAATGTTTCGAGGTACATTTCGAGTGAATTTGTATTTAATATCCTTCCACCCGTCTTGCGGCACACTAGCCATCGGGACATTGAAGACAATCTCATACAAACGATTAAAGGCAGACTGCATCTTCCTATCCTTCATCTTCGCCAGATTGTCCATAGCCTGCAATTTGAACGCCAAGGCAGTTCCTGAAGCATTTCCGAAATCCTCTTCGGTCATGTTAGCAACCATGGAGATAGCAAAGATAGAATCTTTCAAAAGTGTAATCAGATTTTCTTGCGTCGTATCAGCGTTCGGTTTTTCAAGGAATCCTACATCCGGCAACGGACCTTCTCCGTTATTCCAGAAATTGAAGATACGGGTTTCTCGAATGTCACCTACATCTTCGCCATCTAAATCCACTCCGACAATTTTTAAATAAGCGTCTGCAAAGTAATCAACATCATTTGCTTTCTCACTCGCTGCTTTGTTAAGTGCATTGATAAGCGTTTTGACACTGTCAAAGATTCCCTGTCGTTCTTCATTTTCAATCAACTCTACTACAGGCAATCTTCCGTAGATGTGCGGAGTCGATTCTCCGAAAGTTACAGTACCTCCAGCTTGAATTGTTAGTTCTGTAATCTCGTGATCAGTGATTAACTGCCCATACCCTGTCGTATCAGATTCATTAAAAGCGTAGCGAACAGCAAATAGTGGTAATTCGGCAATGCTGGTGTCGTGAACGATAAGCATGTTGATCGGACTGTTGTAGGTAACTCGTGTATTCTTATTCTCGTCCTGATAAACGTATAAGAATGCATGTCCGAAGATGTCTGCGATTTTAGCTAACTCGAACTCTGTGTCCTCCATGTCATTTAACTTCCGAAAATTATCGATAAAGTCAGATACAGACTTCTCATTGTGCGTAACTTTTACAGGGACCCCAATCTGATACCCACTAAAAGTATCTACGATGTATTTAGCATAGTTGATAACTAATCGATTATCAGGTTTCCATGGATCTCGTTCCTTTTCGTGTAGAATTTCGTGATCAGACATATACATGGATTCGTTCGTCTGGTATTTGCTCTTTAGTTCTCCAATGTGCAGACGAATAGCTTCACTGACAACTTCAGTACTTGCTTCGCCCGCTGAAGTTGTAAATAGTTTTCTTTTGTTTAGAAAAACTTGCGACATCAGAATCCCCCTTTAAATAGTTTTGCTTTAGTTTTTGTATTTCTCATATCTTGGCTTAAAGCGTATCGAGTGCTGTCAATCGTATGGTTGTCTTTATCTTCAAGTCTTGGTTTCGGATTTCCGTCTTTATCCACTTGATAATCAATGTTTTCAAATTCTTTTGCAATATGAGGTGTTCGCTTTGGATCAATGCAAATAAAATCCAAATCATCAAGCCAACGCTCCCCGAACTCCACTGAGTCAGGGCCTTTTTTTACCCCTCGAATACGAGGAATATTAAACTCTTCTCGAAGCTCTGCAATTGATTTCGGTTCAGCAGAATCAGCAAAGATTTCCTCAGCAGAATACCCACGCTTTTTCAACCACTCCGCTAACTTCCTATTGCTTATTTTCTGGCCATAAAACTCATCCACAGCATAAATGCCATTCTTCTTTTTGTCATAGTGCCAGCGGACAAAAGCAAGTGGGTCAGTAGCATAACCAAAGTCCACACCATTTCGGATATTGTCGAAATTCGCAGCTTCTTCATCAGTGATTTCTCGGAACTCCAAGTTATCAAATGGAACAACTCCAGAACCAATCGCCTCACCTAAATACTCCCAACGATAACGACGCTCAGAACGCTCTCTAGTCGCTTCTGCTTCCTCGATGAACTCTTTGGCTATAAATGGGTTATCCTTGTAAGTCGAAGCGTGTACGAAGGTATTATCAGGCTGAAACTGACTCTCGTATTTCTTGTTCACCCAAGATTGCTTTCTCTTCGGCGGGTTATAAGTGTAGAAAAACTTATAAAAAAGACCTTCATCCAACTCACCACGAAGCAGGGAGTTAGTGATTGTCTTTACTTCATCTTCAGTTTTAAACTCCGCTAATTCCTCAATCCAACCGATTGCAAAAGGAAATTGGCTATCTTTGAGAGACTTGATTCGTTCTGGTTGTTGAGCACCACGAAAGACAACATAGTTGCCTCTTGGAAGGTATGTGATACGAAGCGGTGATTTGTTGAATTTGAACAAATGCGTCACACCTTGCTCGCTAATAGCCCATTTCAACTGCTCGTATACTGACTGTTCCAGCGTATTGTCAACCTTACGAATGCAGACAGCATTCACAGCGTATCTCATCATCAACTGAACAATGATATGCGCAATATCTGAAGACTTTCCAGAACCACGGCCACCCTTGCAAACAACGTGTAGAATGTTTTGATCTAGACTAGCTTTCCAAACAGAATGGAACTTTTTAGGTAACAACGAACTCAATCTAACTAATGTCGTCAACGAAAGCCACCTCGCCTTTGTGTTCAGCCTCCACCTTATCTGTCCAAAGCCTGTGACGCTTACCTAGCAACTCAGCGGCTTTAATTCGGTCCTTAGCTCCGACGTCGATATCAATAATCGACTGGTAGCCTTCACCTTCTCCACGGAGCGTCTGTTCTCTCTGCTCTCCTCTCATGACGGATGTCAGGTAAGACAAGACTTCCTCCTGAGTTGCGATGGTCTGGGGTTCAAGTTTTTCAAGCTGTTCATCTATGGCGGATTTTATTCTCGTATTTTCTAGTAATTTATGGGAATTAGTTTTTGCATACGACTTGCTATATCCTGCATTTATAGCAGCTTTATAGGCACTTCCGGTGATGATGAACTCGTCAACGAAATTCTTTTGTCTTAAAGTTAGTTTGGCGATAATCATCACCTCCTTGTCTTATTTTTAACACGGACAGTAGGAATCGAACCTACACTGAAAGTTTTGGAGACCTCCGTTCTTACCATTAAACTATGTCCGTAAAACAAAAAGCAGCGACCTAAATCACTGCTTTCATCCACCTTTTTGCTTGTAATAAAATTAGAAAGGAGACTCATGTTTGAATCACAAATGGTACGCTTGACTGAGTAGTTAGTGGATTTCAATTATCGAGGACCTCGTTGCCATTCGCAATAATTGATACTACTAGTTTAGCAGTTAAAAAGTATCATTTGTTAACATCAGTATCATTCTTTAACAAATTACGAACCGCTTTATCTCTTGCACGTTGTATAGTTGCATGACTGGCATTAAGTTCCATCTTAACCTCACTCCATGAATAACCATTAACGTATAACAGTCTCAAGACAATGTTTTCCATAGGGTCATCTAATGATTCGATCATCTGAACCAATTCTCTTCTTTCTGCAAGGAGAGATTCGATCTCATCGTACAACTCCCTAGTTCTATCGATAATCAAGATATTCAAATCCTCAGACTTATTATTCAGACTTCCACCTTTGGGTTCGTCAGAATACTGCTGCGATTTTAAAATTCCAGAATGAAGGCTCACAATCTCTTGTCGCTTGGACTTGACCTTACTATCGATATACTTCAGCGATGCTAATCGTTTTCGAATATCCGTCATAAATTAACCTTACCTCCACACCTCTTACACTTAGCATACCAAGCGCCCTCATGATCACGTTCCAACTTTAGGACGTGACCTTTTAATTTACAGATTAGATATTTGAACATTAGTTACCTCCAATCAATCCTAACTCCAATAGCTTATTTGCAATATCCCTGGCATAATGATCAACAGTCTTTTCGCTTAGCAGACTGTACTTGCCATAGAGTTTAGTAAAGAATTTGACAGTATACTCAAAATTTTTCAGCTCATTCACCCGTACGGAAATAAATTTATATTTCGTACTTGGTCGTGACAGGCAGACAGTTGTATAAGTATTGTTCGTATAAACTTTATCACCCCACATTGTGAGGACTTGTCTATTCTTTCCGCCAGGGAACTTGGTACTCTTTTTGATGTTAACCATCTCCCGCCTCCCTGTTCGCACACAGCTTGCATTTTTTAAAAGCAGTAAACCAGTGAAAGTCGTTGTCAGTCTCATAAATCAGTTTATTGCAACGAGTGCAGTGGTGTTCACGTTCAGCCATCACTCCACCTCTTCCACTTCAAACATCGGGTTATCAAACACACCTTCAAAGCCAGCTTCGATTAGTTCTTGTTTGGTGAATTTAAATGTATAACCAACTAGTGGTCTATCATTACCAAGGATTAAGTGACCAACACCTTCATTCTTAATTAGGTAGTTATATCCAGTAGCTAAATTTTTGACCTTAACCTTGTATAGCTTCTCCTTCTCAACCTCCACGGCTTGTGGACCGTAGGTGATGAGTGTTACAAAAGCGTGTTCGTTTTGTAAATCTACAGAAAACCAATCATCAATCTCTTCTGGGGTATGCATAAAATAATTACGAACATTCCAATGACTTCTTTTGTGATGTTCATACCAATCCATCACCGCCTGTGGAATTTTTGGTTTTTGTAATACTTTCAAGTATTCTTCAAAAACCCATACCGCAAAACCACCATCTTCTGTCTCAAATCTATAACTTGAATCAGTAGTATCTAAGTGGTCAATCTTACCCTCAATCAGCACCTTATCACCGACTTTGTATTTTAGTTTTTCTGTCATGTTACCTCCCAAAAATTGTTATCATATCGTTTCTCCAAGCGTGTGACCCATCACACTTCTTGTAATCTATACCATACTGATACAGATACCAATTTACACCACTGACTGATATTCCAAGAATTTTAGCAATTTCATACTTTGTCTTCTGGTTAGCAGCTAATTCCATAACCTGCTCTAGTCTTGATTCAGCATTATACCTTACAGCTTGAACTTCAAAACGTTTGTTCTTGACGGCACTAACTGACCTACCCAAAATATCAGCCTGTTCTTTTATCGTAAGAGTGTTAACCGTTTTCTTTAAAAAGTCTACCTCTTTATCTGACCATCCACGAACATGCTTCTTTGTAATACCAGCTTTATTTCTACGAAAGTAATATGCTCGTTTACTTACACCCAGATGTTCCAAAACATCTTCAACCTTACTATCTTCTGGTTGATTATTAAAGTGACGAACATATTCTAACTCATCTTGTGTGATTCGCTTACCACCGATAAAAACTTCCCCCTTTCCTGCGTTGCATACAAATACGCCTTGCCATTTTTACGGTTGATGTAGTACCGCATTTGTCCGTCTTGGCTTTCGTAAATGTCCTGCACTTCTCCAAAGTGAATGTTTGGCTTGATGTTTATTTTGGTACAGGTTGCGATGATTTTATCCACCTGCACGGTTCTTCACCTCAACACGCTCCTTGATTTCATCTGGCATATCCGCACCTAAGACGGACTCATCATAGATTTCTTTCTTCACCAAGAAATTTCCGTATCCTGCAATCGTCAGCGTGTACTTGCCGTCCTTTTCCTTCTTGTCAATGACCTTGCCAATCGTTAGTCCAGTATAAACTTGTCTAAGCTGTACCTGGCTCATTTCCAAGCGGTTCACTTTCTGCTCTAGTTCGTGTAACTGGACCCCAAAATGAAGCATAATCACAAAGATGAATACCGTCAGACCCCAGACACCGAACAAAGCAGTCTCTAAAATTCCTTTTTCTCGTTCAGTCATTCACTTCTCCTTTCAGATGATTTTTCAACCGCTTCACGGTTCAACCAAATTGTGTATCCTGTTTCCGTTTGAAAAAGGATAAGAGTTTCATCGATGGTTGCAACTGTGCCTCTGAGATTGATTTTGTCGCCTGCTTTTAAATTTCCAGAGATGGAAAGCGATTTGCCTGAATAGCCTAAAAGATAACCAACTGGAACCCCGAAATAGTCGGCAAGTGCTTGAGCCTTGTCGGGTTTGATTTGTCTTTCATCGTTTTCCCAACGTAATATAGTTATTTTAGAAACGCCAATAATGTCCGCTAACTCTTTCTGGGTTAGCTTTTTTTCTGTTCTTAATTCTTTCAACCTATTCATAACCAAACTCATCTTTCCGCTTGTAGCCATCCCTGGAATCAGACTGACTTATCAATCCCGCCGCCTCCATTTGCCAAACACGCTCCATAAACAATTTCCTGCGCTTCTTTTTCTCAAAAGCCGTTCGCTGGCGCTTGATTTCTAGCTCACGCTCTTCCGGCGTTCCAATTAGCACTTTCGATCCAGGTCTTCTACCTGAATAACCTTCGCGAAAAATATTCTCTTATTCTTCTATAACTTTGTTTGTCAACTTCTTCGTAGTCCTTAATTTATGAAGGGCATATCGTTTCAGCTCCTCTTTTGAAAATGTCGATATCATAGCAGCGATTACATAAACGGGCGGCAATACACCTCTTTTTCGTGATTGGTAGTAATTGGCCAAACAATTTGCGTCATAGTCACCTACAAGAAGTGTTTTCCAATCGATTTGATTTTTGTGGTTTCTTGGTGCCAATCGCTCAACTTCCTCATAAAATTGTTTAGTTATTTCATCCATCTAAACCTCCACCATCTTGAAATCGTAGACTGAGTGTTTATTCTTATCCATCCACTCCATGGCAGCAGAGCGATCAACGAAATATTTCGAATCTCGGTACTCACCTTGGAACCAGTATTCAACCACATAATGCTTTTTCAAATCTTCTTCTTTGACGAAAACGCCGTTGATCAATTTACCTTTTCGATCTTTGATTTCGTTGTAGGCGATTTCTAGGCACTCGCCTGGAGTAGTGTTGAAGGATTGGGCGATAGGTGTGAGCGCCCCCCTCGAAAATCTCAAAGCAGGAGCAGCTTCTCTCACTTCTTCAATTCTTGAACGTTGCATGGTATAAGCGAACGAACCTAACCACTGAATCCAATTCAGCAAATCTTTATCCTGTTGACTTAATTCAAAATCATCTCTCAAATTCTCCAACTGCATCTCAAGTCCAATCAAGACGACCTGAATGTCACCAATTGCATCTTTAATCAACGCTTCATCATTCTTAGCAATTCCCTCAAACAGTTCTCCTGTTTCTTCCATCAGTTTTAGAAACTGCTTGCTTGGTTCTGCCTTATCCAAACCACGGTCTATGAACCATTGTTCAACTTTATTTTTCAAACTCATATTCTAGTACTCCTATAAAACTTCTAGACCACTCAACTAGCACTAATGTGAATTTCAGATAATCAACTCCACTTTCTTCGATAAAATGATTCACTTCACCTTCAATAAATTCGGTGGTTTTACCTGAGAAAATTTTAATTTTGTTTTCCATTTACAATATCCAGCGCATCTTCAACAGAGCGGGCAACACCAGCTAACGCCCCTTGAGATTTCGCCCTTTCTAAAAATATTTTTTGTTCAGGTCTAACTCTACCTTTTAGATTTTTAACTTCTATGAAGAATATCTGTCCGTCAGACCTAAAACCAAACAAATCAGAAAATCCTTTCGGAAGTCCTGTATCAAACCAACGACCATCAGACATTCTGACTTTTCCAACATTAGCCCTAAAAACCAAATGACCAGCTTCGCTTAAAGCTACACGAATTTCATTCTGTATCTTTTGTTCTGATTTCATATCTCCCTCCAAAATGCTGTTACCGTTCTTGAATTTCAAACGGTCACAAGAAAAACCCCGTCATATCAAGCTTTTCAGACGTTTTTTCCGAAAAAGTTACCGTTACCATTAACTCTTCTCTTTATATATATTCTTTATATTTTATTTTTTTTATTTCAATAGAGTAGAACGGTAATACGGTAACAAAGTAACCCAAAACGTTGATATATAGGCGTTTACGTCTGTTACCGTTCTTGAATTTCAAACGGTCACAAGACGGTAAACGGTAACATATTATTTAAAGTAACAGACAGTAGTTTCTGAATATTCTTCATTCCCCCAAACAAAACCTGTATATCGTTTAGGGATATCCAAATCGGGGAAGAATTTACTTAAAGGTCTCATTCTCTTCTTTTTCCATTCATCAGGAATATTTTTAGCCAACTGATTTTCAAATTTTCTTTTAGTTAACTTGGTCACTCCCTCATCTCTACACCACTCCTGATACAACCACCATAAAAAGCGGCTGGGAAGGCAAGTTGAATTAAAGTGAGGAAACCATTCTTTGACAAAAGCCTTGACAGTATCGTTGGTCTCTTTGAACTCCTCCAAAGCTTCGTAAGAGGCCTTTGGTTCAATGAAACGATCAAAATTCATTTCGAGAGCTTTTTTCAACACATATTCTAGGACATCTTCACGATAAATGTACTTATCTTTAATATCCCAGTTATCTTCCTGACTAGAAAAAGTCTTTTTGAAAGGAATAATCGTAAATCTACGATAAGTACCATTAGTTTTATTTTTGAAACGAGGGAGTTCATTGGTCGACTGGATAACCGTCTTCTTAAATACAGTTGTATAAGGCTGTTTATTTTTTTCTTCAACTAACACAGGCTCTCCTGTGACAACCGAGTTGAAATTCGAAGACTCATCAACATAGACCCCGGCTTGGACGTCATCTCCAATAATAACGGTCTTTCCTTCAATCATGGATAAGGCAAAGCGCTCTGAAAACTGATTCAGTTTGAGACTAGCTATATTTTTCATCCCAACTAAATTTGTAATCAACTGTTGGACTGTCCCTTTACCATCATTTCCTTCCCCTACAAACCAAATGGATTTCCTGTAAGAGTAATTTCCATTCAAACTAGCAGAAATGACTTGCCACAGTAAGGTAACTAACTCTGTATCTCCACTCATCAAATCTAATAACCAATCATCAACATTCCAACCATTGATATCGGGAGATTCTGCAAAATGGTCATATTCCGTCCCAATCGTGGAAAAAGCCACGAAACGATGAGTGAATCCCAACAAAGTTTTTTCTTGCTTATCGTAGATACCGTTCTTAACTAAAATAAAACGTTTTGGATCTTTAAATTCACCAATCGAAAAATCACAGGAAAAACCTTCATAATGGTATGTCCGAGTTGTAGATGACAACATAAACAAAACATTCTTAGCCTTTGTCTCATTGAAATTAGGTTCTAATAATCGAATAACCCTGTAAGCAAAACTAGGATCTTTATGATAATAACCATGGTCTGGATCATAAATAGCTACCCGTTCATTGGGGAGATTAACAATGTATAAAATCTGTTCCATTCCCTCCGCTACTGCTAATTCCGTCAGACGGCTAGGCAGTTTTTCTTTCTTCTCTTTGGTTCCGTATTGGGTTTCTTGCCACTGAGCATTCTCCAACCATTCTTCGCGATAATCACGACAGGCTAATCGAATTTCACGCCAATCAGAAGGTTTTTCCAAAGCTGTTGGCAATACAGAAACATTCGAATACTCAGACTTTATTTTTTGAATATCAAGTGCCACCTCTTCTATCCAACTCCTTTCTTAACATGCTTTCAAACGTTCGATCCAATTCATCGTTTGGTAAAGGACTGGGAGTATAGTGATTGGCAATTTTAGCTAGAAGATAAGTAGCCTCCTCATCCACTCCGCGAAAGAGAAGGCCACCAACGAAACTAGCTAGAGCATCATTACGACCACCTTCATCACCAAAACCAAATACAATCTGTTCAAACAACTTTGCAGTCTTACTCGAAAATTCTCTTGGAGTATAATTCGTAGTAAACGATAGAGGAGTTCCTGCTGGTTTCTCTTTTTGTAATATCTCGACAATCTCTTGTGGAGCCACAGCCATATCTTCAACAGATAAATCCCATTCATACCTCCCTCTCATGTTATTACTAGGTGGCACCAAAACGTAGTTATTTGGATTCCCTTTGATGTCAATCCCTGGTCGAATCTTAATATCTTGAGAAATCTCTACCCCAGGCGGTTTTTTCAAGTATATGTGCCTTCCTCCACTTGGAGTTCTAGCAGACAATGTAGGAGGGATGTATTGAGCTAAGTCCCACTCTTTTAGAGAATCGAATCCATTCACATCTTCTTTTACATCAATATCAATGACAAAGAAATCAGTCGTTTTGATAGCAATATTTGCATCAGGCCTATCTCTCCAAAGTAAGCGAATTTCATGTTCTGAAAACGTCTTATCTTTATACTTGGTAATAGCCCGTTTACTTTTCTTATCAATGGGAACGACTGAGTATCCTAATCTTTGATAGTGAAGTGCATAATCAACCATTCCATTCATAAGCTTAGAACGGCAAATCTAAATCATCTGCGGGATTAGGTGTAGGAGCAGTAGTTGTCTGACTAGTATAAGCTGGTAGAGTCGATGGATTCATTTTCTTAACGTTCAAATTGTCATATGTAGTTCCATTGAATTCTGATTGTTCGTTTTTAACGATAACCTGCAAAGTTTTACCTTGAATCAACTCCAAAAAATGTTCAATGCTCTGGATTTCCATTCCCTCAGGAAGCTGAACAGCCTTAGAATAGCGTTGTAATGCCCATTGGGGATATTGCAAGGTTTCTTTATTGATCCAAATTTTGTCAAAAATGATATTGTTTCTAAATCTCTGCTGGAAATCGTCCCGGATTTTTAATCGGATATCTAAGAAATCTGTACCACCTTTCGATGCTGACTGTTCCGCACTATATACAAATACTTCATAGGTACCATCTTCGATAGATGCAAACTGATCTGCTTCCTTGTAATCAACTGAAAATAATGACATTTTTAATTCCTCCAAATATTTAATTCTTTTTGCTTATGCCATAGCCAGCCTGGAGCATAGCCATGGATAATTCTGAACGCCTTTAATTCGGCAAGGTTTTTACATCTTTTATACTGTTTTCCGTAACGTTCAACACGGTGAAAAACAATAGCTTCTGCTCTTGTGACTTCGACTGATTCACCACGGATATTGATGAATTCCATATCTTGATTTATTTTTTGAAGTTCTACATTGGATTGTGGACGTTCCAACTCCTCAATCTCTTTCTTCTTGACTACCTCATTTCCACAATAGGGACAATGGCCATCTTTTAATCGTTCTCTCCAAAATGTCGCAAAACATCTTTCACAAGTGACCGGAGATTTCTCAGACTCTTTCTTTTTCTTCTTGGTTCCGTCCAGAGTCCACTCACGATCATCATTTGGTAAACCATGCCTTAAATGGTTTCCTACGTGATCAATAAGAATAGCTCTCTTACCCTCACGAGGGTTTAAGGCTCTCATAGCGAATTGTAAGTATAAAGACAAAGAAGCTGTGGGACGAAGCATGATACAAACATCAACACCAGGCAGATCTATTCCTTCTGTAAAAAGATTCACGTTGACCATAATCATTAAACGACCTTCGCGAAAGGCACGCATTGCTCCCTCTCGTTCGTTTCTAGGCGTTTTACCCGAAACTACAGCAGATTTATAGCCGTGTTCAGAAAAACGCTTAGCGACCCTCTCAGCGTACTCTACGCTATGGGTATAGACGATAGCTTGCTTCCCTTTAGCTAAACGCTCATAATGATCAAGATAGTCACCATACTCTGTATTGAAATCTAGAGCGGCATCTACCGATCCGTTGGTAAATTCTCCCGAACGTTTCTTAAGTTTTGCCATATCAAGTAAATTCACTGAATAATAGTCAAATTCTGCAATATTCCCGTGTTTTTGTAACCACTGAATTGACTTTCCGACTACCAAATCATCTGCTAAATCATGAAACCCAGCTCCATCTAAACGGATGGGAGTGCCTGTGAAAAATAGTTGTATGGCTTTATCGAAAAACTTCAAGATGGTTTGATATTGCTTAGCTTTAATATGGTGAGCTTCATCAACCAGTATTAAATCCGGCGGTGGTAGACTTTCCAATTTCCTTACTAGGCTACCGACGGTTCCAATTACAACCTGAGATATATTCACTCCTCCTCGAATAAAGGTCTCTGCAACTTGCTCATTGATTTCTTTTCTATGACTAAAGAACAGAACTTGTTTTCCTTGGTCTGTTGCGCTTTTGGCTATATGGGCCATGACTACCGTCTTACCAGATCGAGGCGGTGATTGAACCATAATTTTTTTGTGTCCTTTTTTCATCGAATTAATGATATTACGGATCAGTTCCTTCTGATAGTTCCTGAGTGAATAACTCATCCACTTTACACCCCTTTCTATCGTCTAAACGATTTTTGGCATAAACGCTGTTTGAAGGTTGCAAAATGAAACCTCGGATCTCATCTCCATCTTCCGTTGTCTTTTTAACAAGTCTAGCGACTACATCGGTAAGTCCTAAAAAGTTATTTAGGATCTTAGCCCGAATATCTGGCATGGCCCTGTTGTAAATCATGCCATTTTCATCGGTCCATTGATCGCTGGTTTCCCAAGCGGTGAATACAATCCGCTTATCTAGTTGTTGGAGAGCACGCAAACTGTCTAAAATCGTAAAATCAACTCTCTGATAGTCAGCTTGACTAGGCACACGATGATTCTTCCCTTCCCTTCCTAAATTAGCCAGACATGCACGGAATAACTCAGATACATTATCGACAACAATCGTATCGTATGGTTGACTAGCACCGCTTAATAGTTCTTTGACTAGATTGAGCCATTCTTCCCAAATTTTATGCGTATCCACATCGGCAATATCAATGTTTTCACATCCCTTTAGAACCTTAGCGGATTTATCGATATTAATAACCAAGGTTTTTCCTGGGAGGTATTTCAGTGCTGAAGTTTTTCCAAATCCAGGATTTCCATAAATCAAAATACAGGCATCATGGTTTGTTAACTCTGTAGCTCTTGTAATTTTCATCGAATCACCAAACTTTCTGTCCGCTGAAGTGATACACCGTCAATGACAAGACCTTCTTTCATGTCTGCAAGCAACTCACGTTTATCCAGTTTGATTTCGGTTTTTTCTTTGAAATATTCATCTGGAATATCCTTTTCTGATTCAATCAGTAATGACTGAGCATTCTTTCGGATGTTAAAAGAGAATAATTCCGTTTTGAATTTGCGTTTGTCTGCTTTGATCATACTCTCAAACAAGATTGATTTGAGTTTCTTTTTCTTTTTCTCACGACTCTCTTTAAACTCCTTTAAGCGTTTAATTTCTTTATCAATACCATCAATCGCGACATCTTCTTCTAAAAGAACTTTAGCAATATTTTCAGCTTTCACCTCGATAGCATCATTAAGTTCTTTTAATCTAGACTCTAATAAATCTTCTTCTCCATCTTCGGGGATGTAATCACGCAAAAACTCATATTCAGCAACTAAACTGTACATATTCATTCTGTAATCTCCTTCAATAATTTATCGACTTTGTCAGATAGTTTCGATAACTTATCTCCATCTGTTTCTTTCCGTACGGCGTTCATGAGATGATCTATCAATTCCCAACGGATTGAGTTTTTAGAGTCCATCAAGTCTTTTTTCGCCATGTTTGTATTAAAATAATGTGAATAATCTACACCACCCGTTTCTGTGTAAATAGCCCGACCTGCCTTGACATCTTTCGAAACCACGGCTCTGGCAGTTGTCTCCTTGATCCCTAATTGTTTAGCTGCTTCAGCTCTAGAAACTTCTGGATTGTCTCTATAAAACTCTCTAATTCGTTCTGCATTATTCATATCTAACCCCCTAATACATCTCAATCACATTAGCTGGCTTAGCCATGGCAGCGCGGTCATAATCTACTTCAAGCATTCTGTAGTTCCGTTTGTACTCTTCCCGTTCCTGGTCGTATTTCTGCTCCAGGTCAAATTTAGCCTGTTCGTAAGCCTGAGCTTTGACTGCTGCAAGTTCAGCATCTCGTTTTCGCTTACGCTTCAAGCGTGCCGCTTTGATCATGAGATGAAGCGCAGATAATGATGCGACATTTAGTGCGAAAATAATTGATAAATTTTTAATTGTTTCTAGCATTGTTAACTCCTTAAATACCTGTTCTCATCCAATTTTTGCCGTACCATTCAATGACTGCATCTCTTGGAAATTTGTCTCGCTTGCAGTCAATTCTTGGAAAATCTTGGTGACTGTTGAATCGACTGTCAAATGTCGTCGTATCGTCCGTTCCAAGTAACATTCGAGCACACTGCTTCTTGTTTAATTCCATCGGAAAGCTGTACTTTTCATCTGCAGCAATTCTCATCACCTTCATTGTTCTATCCATCAGCCCAGCTTCAAACTGGTCCAACAGTTGATTCAAAAGCGTATCCATGGTAGAATCTCCTTATAATATTTTGTTGACGGCGCCAATTGTAGTTGGCGTCTTTTTTTATTTACTTAGCGAAATATGTCCAGACTAACATCTAACGCATCAGCAATCCGAACCATGTAACCCCAACTAAATGACTTCTGATATCCCCTTTTCAGGGCGTAAATCTGAGTTCTAGGGATTCCTGTAATTTTTGCCAATCTATATATAGACATTTCCCGCTCATTAATCACTTTTTCAATTGAATCCCACAAGTTTTTGTCTATATCTTGTGTTTTTTGTATCTTTGTATTCAATATAGTGTGTTTTTCCTTTCTAGGTGATATAATAGTTTTGAGTAGAAAACCTTTACACTCTTTTTACTCAAAATCTAACAGAAAGGAGAAGAAGTATGAAACCATATATTATTTGCTACGACTTAAACATTCCAAATCAAAAATATGAAGATTTATATAAGGCAATCGAGTCATTAGGCGCATATTGTAAACTTCAAAAATCCGTGTGGATTGTTAAAACATCTAAGGTACCTGTCCAAATATATGAAATTCTCGCAAAGGCTATTGATAAGAATGATGATATTTTCATAGCAGAATTGACAGACAATTACTATGGATGGGGTTCTAAAGATAACTGGGATTTTCTTGCTAATCACATTTTTTAGCAGGAAAACCGTAGTGTGACTTTTCTACTAGAGTTGCTTTTTGCAACTCTTTTTTATGCCCTCGTTGAATATGTAAAACTTTCCTATACTCTTCAACTGAATCATATTTCAGAGATTCCCAAAAAAATTTACGTTCATCAGCAATCATCTTTCGTAGGAAACTACATTCCGCCCTCAGCATTTCATTTTCTTTTTCTAATCTTTTCACCTCAGCCTCTTTTTTTACACAGGGGCTATTTTCATCAAGATTAATTCGTTTGTCACGCTTATTAAAAATCATCCATCACTACCTCCTATTCTTTTAAAGTCGTCCAGCTTTCACGAACGTTAAGTTTTTTAGACACTAGTAACTTAAAACTGTCGCTACCGTGACCTTTGAATCTTTCATCAATTGTCAAAGTTATATTCAGACTGCTCTTCTGAAGACGATTTATTAAACACCCTTCGATATTCAGAAACTACGATGGAAAGTGTGATAATTGGCTCATCATCAGCACTTAACTTAATAGAATCTTTTAAAACAAACGGAATTTTCACTCCGTTGATGAAAATTGAGTCGTTGTATTCCACTATCTTATTGCTTTTCATAACACCCTCCTATCGAATCTTAAAATCTTCAATCACACGAGCAATGAATCGATTTGCTTGTGGATTTCGTAGCTTACCATTCAAGATATTGGTCACATCTTGACGAACCATTCCGTACTGGACTGCCAGTGTTGTCATTGAAAGATTATTCTCTTTTAGATAGTCCAAAATCTTTTGACGCCCATCGTTTGTGTTAGGCATAGGCTTCCCCTCCTTTTCTGTTGGTACTAAAAAACGTTCCTATCGAATGGATAGAAACGTGGCGAATATTAGAATGAATGAGTAGCGAAAAAAAGCCCCTAGGTCTTGTAGGACTTAGAGGCTTTCTGTTGGCACTAATGTGCGAATTTTTCCAATACACCTAAATCTTACCACGTTTCTATTCCATTGTCAAAGAACAATGTAAGTGAAAAAGTTAGAAAAACACATAATTTCTTGACAATTTTAAATACATAATTTAAAATTAAATCATAGAAAAAACAACGTTTTAAACACTGATAAAACATTTAATAACACAGTTTGGCGACCGTCGGTATTTAGTTTTTATAATGTTTTTGACTTCGTTTTTTTCTAACTCAATCATCTTACAAAAATTATTTTAAATTATATACTTAATTTTGTCAACAAATTTTAACTAAATAATTTAAATATTTTTTGTCAATCTCGCTGAAAGGTTGATAAATCAATGTTCCCTACATTTGAAAGAATTAAAGACCTTGCAAAAAAACAAGGTCACTCTATAAATTCTTTAGAAGAAAAATTAGGTTACAGTCGAAATACACTCTATTCTTTAAAGAAGCAAAAAGCCAGCGCTGAACGCTTGCAAGAAATAGCTGATTATTTTGATGTATCCTTGGATTACCTCCTTGGTAGGACCGATAACCCTAATCTTGCTGACAACGATATTGGCTATACTCGTGAAGATTTACGAGAAATGGCTGTTAATGCAAAAACTTTTGATGGTAAACCTCTTACTGATGAGGACGTAGAGGCGATTACCAATATAATTGAAATCTATCTAAAAGGAAGATAGCTATGTTACTAGAAGAGCTAACTGAGTCACACGGTGTTTGCTTAGCATATTTTGATAATGACCTATGGCCACGACCAGGGATTTACATTGATAAAATTCAAGTCATCTTTGTTAATAAGTCACTGTCAGAAGATGCTAAGCGCCGAGTGATTTATCATGAATTAGGTCATTTAGATCATGACTCTAGTCAATACGAACGACGACATGAACAGTTTGAATTACAAGCAAATAAAACAATGATTCGCTATCTGATGGAAGACGCAATGTCACAATTAGATGATGTCAAAGATTTTAATTACATACAGTTCATGAAGTTAAATGATCTACATACCGTTGCCGATGAGGTTATGGTTGTTGATGAATACTATAGATTAGTTAAAGCTATGTAGGCAGAAGGAGATTGCTATGAATTTTGAAAAGTTAAAAGGATTTGCTAAATCCGCAACAGAGAAAACAATAGATGGTGTTTCAAAGGCCAATGAAATGCGTAAAAAGGCAAATAGTGAAACTACTTTTAAGCTCCCTGCACCAAATCAATTTACTAGCTCTCAAACTATTCGAAAAACAGTTGATGGTCACTACTACCTTGGTTTCTATTCCGAAACTCCTGAATTACTTGAATTCGTAACTTTTAGTTTCGCTGGTTCAAAAATATCTTCCAAAACCGTAACAACTGGAAAACAAGAAACCAAAGGAAGAACTGGCCGCACATTAATTGGCGCCGCAATTGGAGCTACAATCAATCCTGTTGGCACTGTAGTAGGTGGGATAGCTGGAGCAAGTGGTAAGAAAAAAGGAAACTCTAAGTCCACTTCTACTACTACAACTATCGAAAAGCCAGGGAAGGCTACAATCACCTTCCGCAATATCGAAACTCAAGAACTCAAAGAAATTAACACCAGATTAACCGAGGCTCAAGCAGATAACCTAAGAAACTTTCTTGGTATGTGGTGACACCACAGCCAGGATTAACCGACTACCCCTCACCAACGCCGAAGCAGAAAGTCAAGGGGGGGGGTGGGGGAGGGAATTTATTTAGGAAACAAATGATGAATAAAAAAATAATCGTGAGAAAATCGTGAGAAAATCGTGAGAAAACTCTTTACCCATTATGCCTAAATCGCATCATATCAGCTTTTTATAAAAAAATAATCGTGAGAAAATCGTGAGAAATATGAAAATTAATCTAAATTTTGAATTCCCAGAAGGGATTGATATGGAATATAAAAAAGCCAAAAATAGTATTCCCGACTCTCTATGGGAAACCTACTCAGCCTTTGCAAATACTACTGGTGGAGTTATTATATTAGGGGTTGACGAGAAAGCAAAACCTCCAATACAAGGCGTACAGAATGCTCAAAAAATGTACGATGATTTATTGAATCAATTTAATAATCCTCAGAAAATAAGTTGTAACCTAATCTCAGATAACGACATTTCTATTCTACGGACTAAAGAGGAGAAAAATCTGATTATTATAAATGTTCGAGAAGCTCCATATCAATCTAAACCCGTATATTTAAAAAACGATATACGTCAAACATATATACGTTTAGGAGAGGGCGATCGCCTGGCAACCCCTGCTCAACTTAAATATCTAATTACTATATCTCAAAATGATATTGATTCTGAAATCCTACCTAATTTTGATATCGATGATCTAAATCCAAAAACACTAATAAAATATCAAAAGCTTCTAGCAAAGCAAGACTCGAAATATGAAGATATAAATTTCGAAGAAATGTTGATATCTATCGGAGCTTACAAAAAAGATAGGAATGGGGATGGAAGTTATAAGTTGACAACTGGAGGACTGCTGTTCTTCGGTAGATATAACTCCATTGTTGACAGATTTCCTCATTTTCAACTTGACTATTTTGAAAAAGATAGT
Source organism: Streptococcus sp. NLN76 (assembly GCF_015686645.1). Taxonomy (NCBI): domain Bacteria; kingdom Bacillati; phylum Bacillota; class Bacilli; order Lactobacillales; family Streptococcaceae; genus Streptococcus; species Streptococcus sp. NLN76. The sequence goes on from NZ_JADPMS010000015.1 coordinate 38,212, forward strand.
AGTCTCAATAGCAGATGGATTGACAGAGTATCAACTGGGGACGCTTCGTTCCCTGAGCTAAATATCTTTGAGTTCTTCACAATCGTTTTGGAAAAACTTTTTGCTACTACAAAAGATTCATTTGCACTAGATGAAAATCAGACTCGTATGCCATTTAAAAAAGATATAGAAGAGTCTCTCAGAGAGGCACTCGTAAACTCTCTTATGCATGCATATTATGATTCTGATTTCCCTATTAAAATTTCCGCATTTCCTGACTATTATGAATTTTATAATCCTGGAAATATGAGAGTTACAGTTGAAGAGTTCATTAAAGGAAATACTTCTAGCATCAGAAATCCTACCATCGCAACTTTTTTGAGAAGAATAGGAATTTCAGAAAAGGCAGGAAGTGGTGGACCTAAAATTTTTGATACAGCTACTAAATATCAATTAATGCTACCAGAAATATTTTCCGACTTTCGGTCAACAACTCTCAGAATATGGAAAGTTGATATAGAACATAACTTAAATAAACTACAAGAGCCTGATAAATCAATACTGAAGTTTATTATGAAAAACGGAAGCATTAAAACACAACAAATAAAAGAAGAACTAGGGCTAAAAGGTCAAGAATATTCATATAGAAATGCGCTTGATCGTCTCATTAGTAGCGAATATATCGAACGCAAAGGGAAAGGTCGTGGTACGCTGTATATCCTCAAGCAATCATCTCAAGAACAATATTATTTAATGAAACAGTTCTTAAAAGATATAGAAGATAGAATCTCTAGAAAATAAAATCTCCCCACACTTCCACCGCCAAGTTTTAGTGTGAGGAGTAACAATCGTATAGTAAAACCCTGCAGCTACTGCCGGACCTTTTACTGTACCCATGGATTTCAGTCAATATCTTGGACAGTTTTTGATAGAATTTTGTGCGTTCTAGGCGCCCCGTGGTTGCCTGGCCTCCTTTTTCTAGTTAGTATCTTTCAGAAACTAACTAGAAAAAAGAGGGTAAAT
>NZ_JADPMS010000016.1:0-38899 GCF_015686645.1 Streptococcus sp. NLN76
GCGTTACTCACCCGTTCGCAACTCGTCCAGAAGTGCAAGCACTTCCTTCAGCGTTCTACTTGCATGTATTAGGCACGCCGCCAGCGTTCATCCTGAGCCAGGATCAAACTCTCATCAAAAGTTTGAGCTGTTGCTCATTTTTCTGTCGCTGACAGATTTATTGTTTTATTATTGACAGGTAGTATTCCTACTACCTACACATTGGTATTCGTCTTGTTCAGTTTTCAAAGGTCATGTCTCTCACGAGACAACTTAATCAGTTTATCAAAACCTCAAGGGTTTGTCAACACTTTTGTTTAACTTTTTTGAAGTTTTTTTATTTTCGTTCGTTTGAGCCGAACTATTCTACTGATTGCGTCCCGTTTAAGGAACTCTCCCTTCAGGACTTTATTAGTATACAACATGATGATGGTCTTGGCAAGAGATATTTTGAAATTATTTAAAAAAAATTCTCAGAGGAGTAAAACCTCTGAGATCTTTTTACTTGTGGCTGACTTTTTTAGTGATAAAATCCCCTACAAATTGAATGGTGAAAATCAGAATAATAATCAAGACTGTTGCCAGGATCGTTACGTCATGATTGTAGCGATTGTAGCCATAGGCAATGGCCACATTCCCCAGACCCCCTGCTCCAACAGCTCCAGCCATGGCAGTTTCGCCAACCAAGGAAATCAAGGTTACCGTTGTGACCCGGATAAGATCGGGCAGCCCTTCGCTCAGATAGACACCGATGATGTCTTTAGTCGTTGCTCCGCTGGCTTGGGCCGCTTCAATAACTCCAGAATCCAATTCAGCCAAAACAACTTGTACTTGACGAGCAAAGAAAGCATAGACAGCAAAAGATAGCGGCACAAGGGCAGCGTTTGGCCCAATACTAGTTCCAACAAGGATTTGAGCCAACGGAGAAAGAACCGCAAGCAGGATAATAAACGGAACGGCCCTAAAAATAGAGGTTACCTTATCCAAAGTCCAGTAAACCCACTTATTCTCAAGAACACCACCTGGAGCAGTCAGTACAAGCAATAGACCCGTAACAAGGCCCAAAAATCCACCAATCAGGAAGGCGTAAAAAGTCATATAGAGGGTCAAATAAATGGCCGTCCCCCAGCCTGCTTGTCCAGACCAGCCCATTTTATAAACATTTGGTAAGTAAGTTTCAATAAAATTCATCTTAACGTCCTTCCTTCAGAATTTTAACGCCAACTCCAGATTCCTTTAGTCCTCCGTGTGCTTTCACCAAATTCTCCGCTGAACCAGAGAGAATCACAATCAACTCACCGACCGGAGTATGGTCTAAGATTTCAATATTTCCAAATAAAATATTGGCTGCAACCTCATAATGCTTGGAGAGGTCATGAATAATGGCTTGGTCAGTCACACTACCGGAAAATTTCAAGTGTACCAATTCTTGCCCAGCCGGCAAATGCAGAACACTTTCCTGTTGATATATTTTCCGTAAGGCTTCATCAATCCCAGTCGCTGTCTCCATGAAATCCTTAGTCAAGTCATTCTTAGGATTACTGAAAATATCCAGCACACTACCTTCTTCAATCAGGCGTCCATCTTGCATAACGGCTACACGATTTGCAATATCTTTTACAATCTGCATTTCATGGGTAATCAGAATGATGGTTAATCCCAGACGTTCATTCAATTCCTGAAGTAGTTTCAAAATCTGTTTAGTCGTCTTGGGATCCAAAGCTGAGGTTGACTCATCTGAAATCAAGATTTTCGGGTCATTCGCCAAAGCACGCGCAATCGCCACCCGTTGTTTTTGCCCACCCGACAACTGTGAGGGATAGTTTTCAGCTCGATCAGCCAAGCCCACTAACTCCAGTAGTTCCTGAACCTTCTTCGCTCTCTCTTCCTTGCTTAAACCGGAATGTTTAAGAGCAAAATCCACATTTTCAGCGGCCGTCTTTTGGCTCATCAAATTGAAATGTTGAAAGATCATTCCAATTTCCCGCCGTTTTTCCCGAAGAGTTTGGGCACTCAATTGCACATTTCCTTGATCAAAAAACACCTCATGATCAACGACCAACCGCCCCTCTGTTGGAACTTGCAGAAGATTGACAACCCGCACCAAGGTAGATTTCCCTGCCCCAGAGTAGCCTACGATTCCATAGATATCTCCCTGTTGAATCGACAAACTAACATCATCAACAGCAGTAATGACTTTATTTTTCTGGGCAAAGCGAACCCCAATATTTTCAAGTTTAATAATAGCTTCTGACATGACATACTCCTATTTCATACTAAACCAACTTCAAAATCGAAATACTCGAATCTTTCAAAAAATGACTAGAAAAGCCGGGAGTGGGAAAGAACTATTACAGTTGAAAAAGAGTTCGTAACAAGTCTTTATTACAAGTTGTAAGCTGAAACGATTTATCCCCAAATCGTTTCACTCCCACCCCCGCACAGTTGATTAGACTGTTTGACCGAATCAACCACGGCGTCAAAGTATTTTCACTAATTATAGTCTCTTAGTTTGCTTTTAGTACAAGGCAGCGAGTCGCAGGCAGTACTAAAGTACGGCAAGACGAGCTAACACAGTAATAAAAGATAAACTAAAAGAGTATAAAACTTAGTGGCTGATACTTTTTGCCTAGCTTCAAAGAGGCTTGATATAGTCTTTTAGTTTACTTTTAGTACAAGGCAGCGAGTCGTAGACAGTACTGAAGTACGGCAAGACGAGCTAACACAGTAATAAAAGATAAACTAAAAGACTATAAGGTCAGATTTTGAAATTTAATGAGTATTGGTAGCAAAGAAAAGAGTGGGCTTATTTCCAAACCCACTCCCCTTGCTTGGTTTGCATACAGTATCGACTTACCAAACTGGTTGGTCCAAACCTTCTGAGGTTTCTTCGATGACTTTCTTCACATCATCAGTGTGGTAGGCTTTGATCAATTTCTTCAAAGCATCTGCTTTATCAGATTTTTCCCAATCACTCTTAGCAGCAAGAACATTGTACCATTGTTTTGAGTTTTCATCCGCAACTTCGACAAAAAGGGCATTTTTGAAGTCAAGTCCCGCTTCAGATACAAAGGTATTATTAACGACCGCTGCATCTGCTGAGTCTAGAGAACGAGCTGTTTGACTAGCGTCCAATTCTTTGATGTCCAATTTCTTAGGATTTTCTTTTACGTTAGCAATGGTTGCCAATTCTTTCCCAGAAACATCCAAATTGATCAAGCCTGCGGATTGAAGAAGATACAAAGCGCGGCTCTCATTTGTGGCATCATTTGGAACTGTGATAGTTGCGCCATCTGGGATTTGATCAACACTAGTATAACGGTTCTTACCATCTTTGGTACCTGAATAGAGACGGATTGGAGAAATAATAGTATCCGCAATGGCTACCAAATCTCCATTGTTTTCTTCATTCCAGTTGTCCAAGAAATTATAGTGTTGGAAGTCATTAACATCTACATCACCATTAGCAGTTGCGATGTTTGGTTGGGAGTAATCTGTAAACTCAGTGTACTCCAACTTCACGCCTTCTTTATCCAACAACTCTTCAATTTTTTCCCAACGTTTTTCTTCCGAGTCACTTTTAGCCATAAGTCCGACACGAAGCGTGTTTACATCTGAAGAAGAACCTCCTGTATTTGCACAGGCTGCAAGTGTTAATCCTGCCAAGGCTGTTAACCCTATTACTTTCAAAAGCGATTTCAATTTCATAATCAAGCTCCTTTGTTTTTTCTTGATACTAGGATAACAGACCTCCTTCTGCCTGCCTAGTATGGGATTTTTATTTACATCATAAAAAATATTTATCATGCCATCTCAAGCTTTAGCCCATAGCAATCGAAAAGGCTGAGGGCAACCCTCAACCTTCTACAGGTATTACCAAACTGGCTGATCCAAACCACCTGATGATTCTTCGATGACTTTTTTCACTTCGTCTGTGTGATAAGCGTTGATCAATTTTTTCAAAGCGTCCGCTTTTGGAGATTCTTCCCAATCTTCTTTAGCCGCTAAGAAGTTGTACCATTGTTTTGAGTTTTCATCTGGTACTTCAACAAAGATGGCCTTTTTGAAATCAATTCCTGCTTCTTGAACAAAATCATTATTAACAATGGCCGCATCTACAGAGCCTAAAGAACGAGCTGTTTGGCTAGCATCTAATTCTTTAATATTCAAGTTTTTCGGATTTTCTTTAATATTTGAGAGAGCCGCAAAGGTATCTCCAGAAACATCTAATTTCAATAAACCAGCAGATTGAAGAAGGTAGAGGGCTCGGCTTTCATTTACAGGATCGTTTGGAATTGCGATCGTTCCTCCGTCTGGAATTTGATCGACACTCGTGTAGCGTTCAGAACCATCCTTGGTACCAGAATAAAGACGAAAAGCTGTGAAGTAAGTGTCCGCGATTGGAACCAAGGATCCGTTATTTTCTTCATTCCAGTTATTCAAGAAATTATAATGCTGGAAGGCATTGACATCCACTTCCCCATTTGCGGTAGCTTTATTCGGTTGGGAGTAATCTGTAAACTCCGTATACTCCAAGGTAACCCCTTCGTCCTTCAGAAGCTCTTCGATTTTATCCCAGCGCGCTTCCTCCGTATCACTTTTAGCCATCAACCCCACCCGAATAGTGTTGGCATTCTCCTTAACATCACTTGATGGAGCACAGGCCGCTAAGGCTAAAGCAGCCAAGGTCGTCAATCCTACAATTTTCAATACCGATTTCAATGTCATAAGCAAGCTCCTTTTCTTTTTCTTGATAGTAGAATAACAGAAGCTGACTCCCTAGCCTAGTATTGTTTTTTTATGTTTTCAATAAAAATATTTTATGATGCAAAAATAAAGTAGGGTTACACCCCCTAACCAAAGTAGCAGCAGCAAAAAAGTAGCTCCCCTAGGGAACTACTTTAATAAGATTATTTCAACTCTTCAGCTGTTGGAGCATAGTCTCCGCCAAAGAATTCTTTAGAAAGCTTGTCAAGAGTACCATCTGCTTGAAGCTCTTTGATACGTCCATCCACGAACTCTTTCAACTCATCTTGGCCTTTAGCAAAGATTGGGTAAACAAATGGCTGAGCTGTCTCTGGCAATTCAATAATCTTCAAATTGTTCAAACCTTGGTTCTTGATAATGGTTTCAACAGAGATACGATCAAAAATCTTGTAGTCTGCTTGGCCATCATTCAAACGAGTCATGATTTGTTGGAAGTCTGCTTTTGTATAGGAAAGTTCAGTTGGATTGTCTGCGTGTTCCTTGTTCCATTCTTCCAATTGGGCAGCAGAGTTGGTTCCTTGGACAACTTCAGTTTTCTTGCCACCAAGATCATCCATTGATTTGATGCTGTCATCATCCTTTTGAACAACCAAAACATTCGGATTCTTAGCTACAGGATAAGCATAAAGGTATTTCCCTGCACGCTCCTCTGTGTAAGAAATGTTGTTAACGGCCATTTGGTAACGGTCACTATCCAAACCAGCAAAGATACTTGACCATTCTGTTTTTTCAAATTCCAGGTCATATTTGTCTGAGTCTTTGAAAATTTCTTTCACAACTTCAATCTCGTAACCTGTCAACTCCCCATTTTCATCTTCATAGTTAAATGGTTTTGGCGAAGCATTAGTGGCTACTCGTACAACTTCTTTGCCTGATGCTTCAGAAGAATCTGAGGCATTGTTGGAGCAGGCTGCAATCACGAGGGCAGACGCGGCAACAAGAGCAAGAGAAATAACTTTTTTCAGTTTCATGAAAAACCTCCTTTTAATCTATACTTAAGATAGTAACAGAAAATAAAAGAAATTTCTATTAGCTAGTATTATGAAATACAAAAAAGACCGAAAGTTTCCTTCGGCCCCTTGTCGTTATCAGAATCCGTCTACATTGGTATAGACTTTTTGAACATCTTCATCCTCTTCCAAGACATCTACAAGTTTTTCAAAGACCGCTAGGTCATCACCTTCTAGGTTTACTTCAGATTGAGGAATCATTTCCAATTCTGTTACTTGGAATTCTTCAATTCCCTCTCCACGAAGAGCCTCTACAGCCTTGTACAAATCAGTTGGAGCTGTATAAACGGTGATGCTTCCTTCTTCTGCTTCCACATCATCCACATCCACATCTGCTTCCAACAATAATTCAAAGATAGCATCTGCATCATCACCTGCAAAGACAATCACACCCTTGTTATCAAACATGTAAGACACAGAACCACTAGCTCCCATGTTTCCACCGTTTTTACCAAAGGCTGCACGGATATTCGCCGCAGTGCGGTTCACATTAGAAGTAAGGGTATCCACAATCAACATGGAACCATTTGGACCAAAGCCTTCATAACGACCTTCCGTAAAGGTTTCGTCTGTATTTCCCTTAGCCTTATCAATCGCCTTATCAATAACGTGTTTTGGAACCTGTGCTTGCTTAGCCCGATCCACAACGAACTTAAGAGCCGCATTCAACTCAGGATCTGGCTCCCCTTTTTTGGCTGCCACATAGATTTCAACTCCAAATTTCGCATAGATTTTAGAGTTAGCACCATCTTTTGCTGTCTTTTTCGCCACAATATTGGCCCATTTACGTCCCATTTTCTTCTCCTTTAATTACTTGCATTCACGCGTTATTATATCACTTTCCAAAAGCTGACGCAAAAAAGATTCAATCTCCACCCCATTGGATCGGAATCCGTCCAAAATTTTGCTCGCCAATGCCCTCTTGACCAAGACCATAAATCTTATCTGCCTTCTGCGTCAGAGCATCCCAAGGCTCAGCTCCAATACGGGTCACCAATTTTACCTTCTTCTTCAAAAGCGCTAGGTGTTGACGCCCACGTTCGGAAAACCCTAGCACATGCAAGGATTCTGGCAAAGGGGTCTCCTGGGCCCCCACCAAGATGTAGGTCAGAACTCTCCGGACCCGTGCCTTGGTAAAACGCTTGGTAGCGACCATCCCAACCAGCTCCTCTACGGAGTTTACTCGGTTAATCGCCTGCAACAAGCGTTGGGCCAGCTCCGCATTCACTTGGTAAATCTCCTCCAGATTGGGATGACTGAGAATCTGGTAGCGCAACAAAGACCAATACAAAGACCAATCTTGCTGAGGGGCTTGGGCTAAAAGACTGGCTACTGGACTATGCCGCTCTATAAACTCCCAATCGCCCCGATGATGCCGCAGGGCCGTTGCGGAGGCATAAGCTTGATCCTTTTCCAAAGAATGAAAACCGGATCCCTGCCGCTGGACCGCCTTTAAGCTAAGGGCAGTTCCAGCAGCAGCCTTGGTATAGGCCAAGCCTAAAATGTGGTTGGGGCTTTGACCGCTAAAGGTCAGCCCCACAAACGTTTCCCAGGCCGCTTGACTCTTCTGGGGATAAGACAAGGAAGCTGGAAGTTGGTCCATATAGTCCCTCATCTCATCAGCCTTAGTTCGGTAAGTCTCTAGCAGCTGATTGTAATCCCGAACTTCTTCACTTCCAAAAACAAGCTCCTCCACCCCAGCCTTGACTAGAAGATCAACCGCTCCAGTCGCAAAAAAATCGGCTGCCTGAACGCTGACTAAAAAGGGAAGTTCCAAAACCAGATCTGCCCCCTGAGACAAGGCCATCTGAGCCCTAATCCATTTATCCACAAAAGCCGGCTCTCCTCGCTGAACAAAATTACCTGACATGGCCACAATCTTAAGCCCCTCCATCTGGTCCAACAGGTAACGATGGCCATTATGAAAGGGGTTAAACTCGGCAACAACTCCGCTTATTTTCATGGTTTCTCCGCCACGAAGAACCAACGCAGACTTTTTTCATCTGGAGCTTGGTTGGTGAAATCCGCAAAGACTTGAATATTGGTAAAGCCAGCTTGTTCCAGCAAAATCTCATAAGTCAAGCGTTCATAAGTCCTTTCTTCATGCACTTCGTCCTTGCGGACAAAACGTCCATCTCCTTCTTGCAAAAAGAAGGTTAATTCATGAACAATAGAATACGGCGGCTCATCCGGATATGAATCCCAAACAAAAGCAAATTCTTCCGCATTTTCATGGTAGCTGTAACCCGGATAGACCTCTTCCATTTGGTAAATGGAATGGACGTCAAAGAGAAAGCGGCCGCCAGATTTAAGGACTTGGAAAACTTGCTGGAAAGCATCCCCAACTTCAACTTCATCTTCTAAATAACAGATTGAATCCGAGTAGCAAGTCACGGCATCTACCGCTTCCATGGCCGGTAAGGCAAGCATATTTCCTTGAAGAAACTCTAGCTCCCGCCCTGCTTCCTTGGCCCGTTTCTGGGCAAGTTTCACCATCTCTGGGCTCAAATCCAAGCCCTTGACCCGGTAGCCAGCCCGATCCAACTTAAGGGATAGAATCCCAGTTCCACAAGCTAATTCCAAGATGTCTTTTGTATCTGGGGCAAGATGCTCTTGCGTAAAAGCTAGCCACTGATCATAAAGTTGCTCATCCATAATGGAATCATAAACACGCGCAAATGTTTCATAAGTAGTCATCAGATACCTCTATATTCGAAAAAGAGGACAACCTGTTTTTTCCAAACACTGCCCTCCCTCTTTCACTTTTTTAATCTATATAGCTAGAAATGTCGACCATTTCAGCCTCATGCCACAATTTTTCTAAATTGTAATCATTGCGAACTTCCTCTGAAAAGACATGGAAAACCACAGCTCCCAAATCCAAAAGAACCCAGCCACTGGCTACGTTGCCCTCAAGAGGACCGACTTCTAGACCCGTTTCTTGGGCTTTTTCACGGACATTATCTGCAATTGCTTCTAATTGGCGGCTGTTCATGGAGCTAGCAATCACAAAATAATCTGTCACACTCGTCACCCCTTGAACATCTAAGGCAACAAGATCCTCCGCCCGTTTTTCATCTGCAGCTTTCACAACAAGTTCTAATAATTGTTTTTCTTCCATTCTTTACCTCTCTAAAAAGTGTCTGTATGCATTGTAAGTTTCTAAGGTTTGAGGATAAATAGGAATTCTTTTTTTAGCTAAAAAAGAAAGAGTCTCGGCTGTTTCATAAGCCACTCCCCCTTCCAGAGAAGAAAAAGCGATCCGCCTTGCTTCCTCAACACCAGGAAAATTCCGACCCTCTTCGATATAGTCCGCCACATAGAGAATCATATCCAAGGGCGACATCTCTGCTTTACCGATGGTATGAACACGAATGGCTTCTAGAATCTCTGGATTCTCCAGACCAAGTTCCTCTTGTATGGCATAAATCCCAAGATAGCCATGCCACAGATTATTTCCCCACTGCAGCAAATCTGGATCTAAATTCCGTTCTTGAATCAGCTGCTGAAAATAGCTGTCCGGCTTTTCCTTGGCGTAATCATGTAGCAACCCAGCCAAACCAGCCTTGATAGGATCCTGACCATAGGCTTCCGCCAATTGAATGGCAGCTTTTTCGACATTCAAGACATGCTGATAACGATGAGGGCTGAGGGTTTGCTCTAAGCGTTCCAACAAATCATCTCTGTCAAAGGGGAGATAGGCAGCATAGGTCATTTGTACAAGCCCTCACGTTTGATGTAGTTCCAAACCAGCTCCGGTAGCAGAAAGTTCGGCTCACGGCCTGCTGCGATAAAATCACGAACCATGCTGGAGGAAATATCCATTAGTGGGACATCAACCCAGATAACCGGATAGGAGGTTCCCGCCTTGTATTTGGGACGTTGGACACCAACAAACTGTACCAATTCCAAGAGCTCATCAATACGATGCCATTTCGGAAGGTATTCCACCATATCCGCTCCGATAATAAAATAATAATCCGTGTCTGGATTCGCTTCCGTTAGGATTTTCATACTGTCATAGGTGTAGCTAATCCCCTTACGTTCCAATTCCAAACGTTCAATCCCCAAACCTTCTTTTCCATTCAAGGCTAATTCCAACATCATTAAACGGTGGTGCTGGTCAATGGTTTCTTTTTTATCCTTGTGAGGGGGAATAAACTCTGGCATGAGCAAGACCTGGTCCAAACTCAACTGCTGCCGCACCTGATCCGCTACTAAAAGGTGGGCGTTATGGACGGGATTGAAATTCCCTCCCAAAATCCCGACTTGTTTGCGTTTCTTTTCTGGTAAATCCGGTTGTAGAGCAACCTTGGTGAAAGGTGTGACTAGTTCAAGTGCCATCGTTTCTCCTTTTTAGACCTCACGAACTTTAATGGACAGTTTACGGTTTTCTTTTTTAGCAGAAGGTTTGAAGAGAATGAGGATACGACCAATTTTTTGGACGGTATCCAACCCGATTTCTTCTTCCAGAGTTTCTGCAACGTCATGAATATTTTCATCTGTATTTTGCAACAGAGTGATCTTAATCAATTCACGCGCATCCAAGGCATTACGGATGCTGGTCTTGATTTCATCATTCAAACCATTTTTTCCAATTTGGATAATAGGCTTCATATGATGTGCTTCAGCCTTCAAAAAGGCTCTTTGTTTGCTTGTTAGTGACATAATTCTCCTTAATACTCTTCAAATTTCAACGTCTAGCTTCGTCAGTTTCCTAGTTATTTCCTTGATATACTCTTTTAGTTTATTTTTTATTACTGTGTTAGCTCGTCTTGCCGTACTTTAGTACTGCCTGCGACTCGCTGCCTTGTACTAAAAGCAAACTAAAAGACTATACACATTGAATTTCAAAATCTGACTTTGTCAAGCCTCTTTGATGAACTTTTTGATTACGTGCCCTGTACGCTTTATCGATAATATTCAACAAGTCTCCCAGACCTGTTGAACAATCTTCATCGGCTTTTCTAGTCAGCTCTTTGAAAGATTCGAGTATTTAAATTTTAAAAAAATCAAATATGGGTTAAATAATAGCTGGGCGTACCAAAACGGCAACTCCTTCAGGTGCCCAGGCAACTAGACGAGCTGCTTGGGGGATGCGGACCCATCCCAAACCTGAAAAGACCACATCGCTCTTCTCCGTAATGGTCAAATTGTGGGGTACCAGTCTTGGGAAAGTATCCACCTGTTTCTTTCTTGGTGGCTGCAATAGATCTCCGACATGTTTGTCATAAAAGGCATCTGCTCCGGCTAGTTTGGTGCGATGGATGGTCAGTTCGTTCTCAAAATAAGCTGTAAAGCCTTGGCGATCGCCAGCTTCAAAATCCAAACGGGCTAATCCACCAAAGAACAGTGTTTGTTCTGGATTGAGTTGGTAGGTTTTAGGCTTTAATTCCTTTTTCGGACTGACTAATTTCAAATCCTTGCCTTCCAGATAATGGGCCATCTGGTAGCGATGAATAATCCCAGGGGTATCATAGATAAAGCGGCCATCTTCTAAAGGAATTTCAATCTTATCCAGGGTTGTCCCTGGGAAACGACTGGTTGTAATCACATCCTTATCCCCTGACAATTCCTGAATAATGGCATTGATCAGAGTGGATTTTCCTACATTGGTCACCCCTACCACATAGACATCACGGCCTTTGCGGTAACGATCGATTTTCTCGATCAAGTCTTTAATAGCTTCCTTGTTTTGTGCACTGGTTAATTGGACTTCAATCGGCCGTAGACCTTCTTCATGAGCTCGCTCGGTCAACCATCGCAATAGTTTTTTATCCTTAACCGATTTTGGCAAAATGTCCTTTTTATTTCCAACAAGCAGAACATCATTGCCTGATACAAACCGTGACAAACCAGGGATAACCGACCCGTTAAAGTCAAAGATATCGATAACATTAACCACCAGAGCATCGCTATCGCCAACCTCGTGCAGGAGACGAAGAAAGTCCTCATCCGTCATCTCCACATCGCTAATTTCGTTGTAATGACGAAGGCGGAAGCAACGTTGGCAGTAAAGTTCCCCAGTTTCCAACCCTTTCTCCAAGGCTGAAGGCGGAGTGAAACCCGCTTTCTCCTTCTGCTCTGTTTGAATTTCGGCACCACAGCCGATACAAAATAATGTTTCTTGCATTTACAATCCTTTGTGAAATTTCATTGGGCCGTATTTTTCTTCCAATTTTTTAAGAACACGACGTTCCCGAGCCCGGTTAAACTTGGTATTGATGGAATCGTGTTGGACCAAAGGCTTGACCAAGATCGACCGAATCCCAGCCCGATGAGCTGCCCGAATATCGGTCATCAATTGATCTCCGACCATGACCACCTTGGACCGATCGACCCCAAGCTTGGCTAAGGCACGGTTGATGCCAAAGGCAAAGGGTTTTAAAGCCCAATAGACATAGCCAATCCCAAACTTCTCAACGGCTCGCGTAACCCGTTTCTTGGTATTATTGGACACCACCATAATCCGAATACCCGCATCCTGTACTTGATGCAACCAGTTCTTCATCTCAGTGGTTCCATCGGGATTATTCCATGCAATCAAGGTATTATCCAAATCAACCAAAACCGCTTCAATTCCCAATTTTTTCAAATCTTCTACCGCGATATCATAGACCGCTTCAACCGTGTAATCCGGCTTATATTGCTCAATTGACACAAGCTACTCCATTTTCCACTGTACTAGTTTCCATTATACCACATCCCCATCTTTTGCTTCAAAAGGAAAGCCAAGCCGATGATAAGCTTTCCACAAGGCATAACCCGCGACCACAAAGGCAATGAAATCAGCTAGAGGCATAGCGTAGGCTAGTCCCGCAACCCCGAAAAAGCGCGGCATCAGCAAGAGGAGCGGTAAAATCAACCCCAGTTGCTTGAGGAGAGAAATCTTAGCTCCCATCTTGGCCTGGCCGATAGCTGGAAAATAAGTAGCTGAAAAAATCTGCACCCCATTCACAAAAGAAAAGAGGAAAAAGGCCCGCATATAGGCAATCCCAAATTCAAAATAGGCATCACTCCCCGATCCAAACAAGGCTAAAAACTCATAAGGAAACCCTTCAAAAGCCAACCAGGTCCCCACACCAATGACAGACACCCAAGCAATGGCAATCCGAATGGTCTCCCGCACCCGATCCCAATTTTCCGCTCCATAGTTGAAACTCAATATCGGCTGGGAACCTTGAACAATCCCAATAATCAGAGAAATCATAATGACATTAATTTTAGCCACGATCCCAGCCACCGCTATGGGAATCTCACTCCCATAAACCGAGGTCTCCCCATAAAAGCGAAGGGACTGGTTGGTCACAATCTGCACCAACAAGTTGGAGGATTGGAAAATAAAGGACGCCATTCCCAAAGAAGCAAAGGAAGCAACCAAAGACCTCTGCAGATGGAAATCCTCCCGCTGGAGCTGCATACTCTTAAAACGAGGAAGGTAAAACGCTAAAATCAAGGCTGAAACCAATTGTCCCAGAACCGTTGCCCAAGCAGCACCAGCCATCCCCCAACCAAAGCTAAAAATAAACAGGGGGTCTAGTAGGGTATTTACAACTGCCCCTGAAATAATCGCCACCATCGAATAGGTAGAGGAACCATCTGCCCGAACCAAGGGGTTCGCCCCAATAGCAAATAACAAAAAGGGAACTCCCCAAATAGACACACTGGTATAGGTCAAGGCTAAATCATAGATACTGTCCGTTGCCCCGAAAAGAGTCAACAATGGTCCCAGGAAAACTTGCAGGACTAGACACAAGAGGAGACCCACTACCGCAAGTATCGCAAAGGCATTCCCCATGACTTTCTTGGCTAAGGCATTGTTTCCACGCCCCAACTCCAAGTTAAAGCGGGCCGCAGCTCCTAACCCTAACATCAACCCTAATGCCAAACACAAGGTCGTTAAAGGAAAAGCCACATTGGTTGCCGCATTCCCTAAATAACCAATCCCCTGACCAATAAAAATCTGATCCACAATATTGTAGAGGGCGTTGACAACATTTGCAATCACCGCCGGGATGACCAATTGCCGTAAGAGGGACGAAATCGAAGCCCTTCCCAATTTATTCTTTTCCACACATACTCCTTCCATGAACATTTCCAAAACCAAGAGAAAGGTCGGGATACTGATTACAGTATCTCGACCTTTCAAAGTCTTAGTCTTCTAATAATTTTTGCAATTCTTCTTTGAGAAGGGCTTGGGCCACTTGTGGGTTGGCTTGTCCCTTGGTTGCCTTCATCAGGAAGCCTGTAAAGGCCTTATCTGCATTGCGCTTGCCTGACTTGAAGTCTGCCACCGCTGCAGGCTGGTCTTGGAAGACTTGGTGAATGATTGGAATCAAGACTGCTGGATCAGAAATTTGAACCAAGCCGGCTTTCTCAACATATTCACGCGCTGACCCGCCATTTTTGGCCAGATGGACAAAGACTTTTTTGGCAATCTTAGATGAAATCGTCGCATCTGCAATCAAGCCAATCATCTCCACCAAATTCTCTGGAGTCAAGGCAATTTGTTCCAAACTTTGACCATTCGCATTTAGGTATTGAGCCACTTCTCCTTGTAACCAGTTGGAGACTTGTTTCGCATCTCCACCTAGAGCCACTGCTGTTTCAAAGAAGTCCGATTGAAATTTGTTGGCTGTCAATTGACGGGCATCATAGTCACTCAAACCAAGCTCATCGCGGTAACGTTGGCGACGTTCCTTAGGAAAGGCTGGTAACTCTTGACGGACTGCTTCAATCCAAGCATCATCCAACTGAACTCGTGGAAGATCTGGCTCTGGGAAATAGCGGTAATCCGCTGCACCTTCCTTGACCCGCATGAGGATGGTTTCACCAGTTGCCTCATCATAGCGGCGAGTTTCTTGACGAATCACACCACCTGAGCGTAGAATTTCGGCCTGGCGTTTGATTTCATACTCCAACCCTTTACGCACATAGTTAAAGGAGTTGAGGTTTTTCAATTCTGTTTTGGTTCCAAAAGCTTCTTGTCCATATGGTCGAAGAGAAATGTTGGCATCCACCCGCATGGACCCTTCTTCCATCTTGACATCAGAAATACCAGTATACTGGATGATTTCTTTTAGAGCAGTCAAGTAAGCATAGGCTTCTTCTGGACTCCGCATATCCGCTTCCGAAACAATCTCAATCAACGGAACCCCTTGGCGATTCAAGTCTACATAAGAATAGCCATCCGTTCCGTGAGTATTTTTTCCTGCATCTTCTTCTAAATGCGCCCGTTCTACACGGATTTTCTTGGTGGAACCATCCTCCAATTCAATCTCAATCCAACCATTGTAGCCAATCGGTTCATCAAATTGAGAGATTTGGTAGGCTTTGGGATTATCAGGATAGAAATAATTTTTACGGTCAAAATGCATGTCCCGATGTAAATCCATATTAAGAGCTAGGGACGCCTTAATTCCAGCATCCACAACACCCTTGTTCAAGACTGGCAAAACTCCTGGAAAAGCCCAGTCAATAATATTGGTATTGGCATTTGGATCCTCACCAAAATGCGCAGGAGCTGGTGAAAAAATCTTGGAAGCTGTTTTTAATTCCACGTGGACTTCCAATCCAATTATGGTTTCAAAATTCATGACTTAACTCCTCCGAAAATCGCTGGTTTTTCTAGGTGGTAACTAGTTGCAGCTTCAAAAGCTGCAGCAGCCTGATACAAGGTTTCTTCTTGGAAATGGTTGGCAATCAACTGCAGGCCAACTGGTAGGCCATCCGCAAAGCCGGCTGGCAAGGACATTCCTGGTAGACCTGCTAAGTTTACTGGAATAGTCAAGAGATCTGCTAAATACATTGAAACGGGATCCTCAATCCGGCTTCCCAAATCAAAGGCAACCGTTGGAGAAGTTGGTCCCATAATGAGGTCATATCCTGCAAAAACTTTCTTGAAGTCCTCAATAATCAAAGTTCTCACCTGACCAGCCTTCTTGAAGTAGGCATCGTAGAAACCAGATGATAAACTGAAGTTCCCCAACATAATCCGACGCTTGACCTCGTCTCCAAAACCTTGGCTCCGTGTCTTCACATAGACGTCTTCAAGATTTTCGATATCTTCTGCTCTAAATCCAAAACGAATACCGTCAAAACGTTGAAGATTGGATGCGGCTTCTGAAGAGGCAATGATGTAATAAACGGCTACACCATAGCGACTGTGGGGAAGACTCACCTCTTCCACACGCGCGCCCAGCTCTTCAAACTTCTTAGCAGCAGCCAAGATTTGTTCCTTAACCGCTGGATCAATCCCTTCACCCATATACTCTTTAGGAAGAGCGATTTTCATACCGGTCAAATCTTGACCAATCTTACTGGTGAAATCTGGAACAGCAAGAGGTGCAGACGTTGCATCCCGATGATCATGACCAGACAAAGCTCCAAGCAAGTGCGCATTTTCTCGAACGGTTGGTGCAAATGGACCAATTTGGTCCAAGGAAGATGCAAAGGCAATCAGACCAAAACGTGAAATTCGGCCATACGTCGGCTTCATCCCCACAATTCCATTAAAGGCTGCCGGTTGACGAATCGAACCTCCTGTATCAGACCCCAAGGACAAGCGGACTTGCCCTCCCGCCACAGCTGAGGCAGAACCACCAGAGGAACCTCCTGGCACCTTGTTTTGATCCCAAGCATTTTTACTTGGTTTGAAATAGGATGTCTCATTGGAACCTCCCATGGCAAATTCATCCATGTTGGTTTTCCCAATCACGATCATCTCCTTTTTATAGAGATTTTCAACACTAGTCGCATCAAAAATCGGCTTATAGTTGTAGAGCATTTTTGATGCCGCAGTCGTCAAAATTCCTTTAGTAGAGATGTTATCCTTAACTGCTACAGGAATCCCGCTTAATACATTGTCGGCATCTACACCCTTAGCATCTAAAGCACGAGCTTGTTCCAAAGCTTTCTCATCATTAATCGTGATGAAATTGCCCAGTGCTGCTTCCCGTTCTTGAATATCTGTCAAGGTTTCCTGGGTCAATTCTTCAACTGAAATCTCTTTTTTGACCAAAAGCTCGTGTAATTGGTCGATGGTTTGTTCTTGCAATCTCATTAATTGCTGCCTCCCTCTTCGAAAATGGCTGGAACTTTGATGAAGCCCTTGTCTTTTTCAGGTACATTTTCAAATAACTCTTCTCGATTCCATCCCGCTTGGGCTTGGTCTTCACGAAGAACGTTAACCTGGGTTACAACTGAGGATGTCACAGCAACCCCGTCTGTATCCAATTCATTTAACATTTCAACCATATCGACAATCTTAGTAAGATCCGTCGCAAACTTCTCTGTCTCTTCCGCAGTGAAGGCTAATTTTGATAGATTGGCCACATGAGCCACTTCTTGATGTGAAATCTTCATTCTGTCTCCTTTAAGGTTCCATGTAAATCTTCCTTATTTTACCACATTTCAGGCGTGAAAAATAGGTTGAGACAAAAATCTCAACCTTCCTATTTTAAATAGTATAATCCCGTTGATGCAGTGGTTGATTGGTGTTTTCAGCACTTTTCAAGTCTGAAAACAACCTAATCAACGTTGACATGAGCTCCGTTCATGTCATCTATAAACGCTATAGGCATTCACCATGACTTTAGACCGGAGGTGATATACTCTTTTAGTTTATCTTTTATTACTGTGTTAGCTCGTCTTGCTGTACTTCAGTACTGTCTACGACTCGCTGCCTTGTACTAAAAGTAAACTAAAAGGCTATACAAACAGTCTGTGAAGAGACTGTTTATACCTGAGCCCAACAATAAAAAGAGCGGGGTCGATTTGGGGATAAATCGTTTTAGCTTACAACTTGAAATAATGACTTGTAACGAACATTTTTTTGCGAAAATTGTTCTGGCCGACTCTCTATTTTAAAACTCCAATTCCGCGGATGAAAGCAACTGGGCTCCCAAAACATTTTTCATATGCTCCAGGGCAAATTGGTGCTGCTCGTCGGTGATGCTAGCTACTGCATCCGTGACAATTTCAATCTTATAACCTTTTTGGTAGGCATCGATAGCTGTGTGGAGCACACAGATGTCTGTGAGCACCCCTGTCAAAACCAGAGTATCAACCTTACGTTCCCGCAAATAGATGTCCAGCATCGTGCCTGCAAAGGCAGAGTAATAATGCTTGTCCATCCAGAAAACGCGGTCAGATTCCTGGTGCTCTTCAAAAAATTCTTTAGACGGTCCGTACAGAAAGCGTCCTTCAGTCCCACGAATATTATGAGGCGGGAAAAGTTGGCTTTCCGGATGATGGGTGTCTCCTTCCAAATGCTCATCGATCATGAAGAAGACATAACCTCCAGCCTCCCAAGCCTTTTGACTGACAGTTGCCATGGCTTCTGAAATGGCTTGCGCTGGTCGACCTGCCGTTAGCTTTCCGTCGCATGCCACAAAATCCCTTGTAAAATCAATGGATAAGACTGCTTTGGTCATTAAAACTCTCTTTTCTTAATTTCTTCAAAAACATCCGGAATCAAAACTTTGAGATAAGTCCCTTTCATACCGAGAGAGCGGCTCTCGATGACACCGGCTGATTCTAATTTCCGAAGGGCATTGACAATAACACTTCGGGTAATTCCAATTCGGTCTGCGACAACGGACGCTGTCAATTGACCTTCACTCCCCCCCAATTCTTCCAAGATAGCAGACACAGCCCGCAATTCAGAATAGGAAAGGGTATTGACCGCCATGCTCACCGTAGTGCGACGGCGGATATTCTCTTCGTCAATTTCCCGTTGGCGGTTAAGCATCTGCAAGCCTACTACTGTGCTGGCTATTTCAACCAAAATCAAGTCATCCTCGTTAAAAGGCTGATCGTTCCGCCAAATGATCAAGGAACCCAAACGAATACCTGTGATATGGATAGGCGCAACCGTCGTCACCCCATCAGGATAATTCTCTTTGGTCTCAACTGGATAAATCGACAAATCTGAATTCACATCTAGGTTTGCCTCGGTTTGATACACAAAACTAGCTTCCTTAGCATAGACTTCCGGAAGTTTACGGCTTTCAAAGAAACCCTCTACCCGGTCATTATTTGTCTTATAGCGCATAAAATAGCCAAGTAAATCACCTTGGCTATTAATGATACAGGAATTACAATCAATGATTTCCGACAAGCGCTGAGCAATCGATGCAAAAGGCATCTCATCATGGGATTGCTCATAGGATCCCTTCAAAATAGAAGTAATCCTTGTCGTTTTTTGCAATAACGTTGCCATAGTTCACCTCATTATTCTTTTCCTATTGTATCAGAATTTTCTAAATAATGGAAACTAATAACGATATTGGGTTAAAAATCTCTCCATTTTTTCTTGAACCTGGACCAGCTCTTCTACTCGAGGGAGGTAAACAATGCGGAAATGATCTGGTTCTTTCCAGTTAAAGCCCCGTCCATGCACGAGCAATACCTTCTCTTGCTTCAAAAAGTCTAGAACGAACTGTTCATCATCATCAATCTTATACATATTCCGATCGATTTTAGGGAAGAGATAGAGACCAGCACTCGGTTTAACTGCTGACAAGCCTGGGATCGCATTCACGGCCTCGTACATAAAATTCCGCTGTTCATAGATGCGTCCCCCTGGCAAAAGCAACTCATCAACAGACTGATAGCCTCCCAATGACGTTTGCACTACCTGCTGGGCGAGAACATTGGAGCAGAGGCGCATATTGGCCAACATGTTTAGACCCTCAATATATCCCCGCACATGCTTCTTCTCACCGGATAAAACCATCCAGCCCACACGGAATCCAGCAATGCGATGAGACTTGGACAAACCATTCATGCTGACACAGAATAGATCGGGTGCCAAACTGGCAATGGCGATATGTTCCTTCCCATCCATGACCAAGCGATCGTAAATTTCATCCGCATAAATAATCAAATTGTGTTCACGCGCAATTTGAACAATATCCTCCAGCACCTCCCGTGGATAAAGAGATCCTGTGGGATTATTCGGGTTGATGACTACAATAGCCTTTGTTCGTTCCGTGATCTTAGAGCGAATATCCTGCATATCTGGATACCAGTTCGCTTCCTCATCACAGAGATAATGGACAGGGGTTCCGCCCCCCAGACTAACTGCCGCAGTCCAGAGAGGATAGTCCGGCATCGGAATCAAGACCTCATCACCATTATCCAAAAGACCCTGCATGGACATCACAATCAGCTCACTAACCCCGTTCCCAATGAAAATATCTTCGATGTCCACATCGGGGATGCCCTTGAGCTGGGAATACTGCATGACTGCTTTCCGCGCCGAAAAGATCCCCTTTGAATCAGAATAGCCTTCACTGTTTCGAGCATTCAAAATCAAATCTTGAATAACTTCATCCGGAGCTTTAAAATCAAACTCGGCAGGATTTCCCGTATTCAAGCGCAGTATCTGTTCACCATTAGCCCTCATCCGCATAGCCTCTTCCAAAACTGGTCCCCGAATGTCATAGGCTACATGTTCCAATTTCTGCGACTTTTCAAAAAACCTCATATATCACTCCTCCTTACTGAGTTTTATTATACCTTTTTCTGAGACAAAAAAGAATTGGAGATACTTCACCCCAATTCTTCACGCCTATTGTTTATTTGATTGGATTCTCTTTTCGATAAGTCCTCATGCGGTCCCGCAAATCAAACATCTTCCCAACAGATGGCAAACTCATGCCTTCTGACCATTTTTCCCAAGTATTCTGCGTAATTTTCAAAACTAATAACAATTCAGATTCATTAAATTTGTAATCTTTCTGAAACTCTGCTATTTCATTAAGAAACTTCTGCGCCCGTTCAAGATCTTCAGCAGTCCACTCGCGTGTACTCTTACGGCCCAAGCGACGTTGACGAATTTCTTCCTTCCGGTGACGAATTTCTTCCCTTAGCTTCTCAGGCTTGTCACTTTCCATGAAAGAAACAATTTTTTCAATAGATTTTGGATTTGGAAAACTGCGGCCATATTTCCATGAAAAATAAGTGTCCATGGATACATCCATTTCCTTACTAAACTCATGAATGGACGCACCAATATTCAACCGTAACGCCTCGATATCCTTAACTAAATATTCCTTGTCTTTTTTGGCATATTCGCGAAAATTCGATTCTACCATTTTAGACAACCTCCCTAACTATAATATAACTTCTTATCAGTGTAGCATATTCACGACCAGTTTAAAAGGGTACTACACTATTTTTTTACAAAAAAATTACACGAATAACCCAAAATGTTCCATCAGACTATTTCCTGGTTATTGAAAAACGAAGAAGGGCCGGATATTCATCCAAGCCCTTTTCAAATTATCCTTCGCCTTCTTTCTCAGTAAGAAGCCGCTCCTTTTCTGCAACCATTTCTTTTACTAAACGGTAAATCACCGCAAAAATTGGCGTAAAGAAAATCATTCCGACCAGGCCAAAAAGATTTCCTCCAACCAAGGCCGCAGCTAAGGTAAATAGACTCGGCAAGCCGACTTGCGAACCAACCACGCGTGGATAAATCAAATTACCCTCGACCAATTGAACCAGTTGGAAAACCACAATGGATAGAAGGGCTTGCCAAGGACTAATGGTAAAGATAAAGACCGCTCCCAATCCACAAGCGGCAAAAGGGCCAATATAAGGTATAAAGGAAAGCACTCCCGCCAGCACTCCCGTCATGGAAGCATAGGGTAAACCCGCCAAACTATAGGCTCCAAAAACCAGGAAACCGATAATAAAAGCCTCTATCAACTGCCCCATCAAGAAACCATCATAGGTTTCCACCATCACTGAACCAACATAGCGGAGACGATCACCAACCTTCTTAGGAAGGGCCACATCCAAAATCCGATTGGTGATGGAAGCCAGGTGTTCCTTACTGCCCAACATCGCAAACATGAGGAAGAGAGCCATCATAACCGTAAAGACATTGCCCAAAATCCCTGAAAGATTCCCTGTCAAATTGGTCAAGAACTGAGCACCCTTATTGATTAAGCCGCTATCTGTTAAATAAGAAGAGATGTCTGTCAACTGTTCAGAGTTGAGCAAACCTGTTGAAGCCAGCCAGGAACCAATCTGAGGAATAACCGTCTGTATCGTATGTCCCAAACGACTAACGGAAACCGCCAGTGTTGGTACAATAATCGCTACGACTCCAGTCGCAATGAAGAGGAAAAGAAGGAGAACCAAGCTGATTGCTAGAGGCCGAAGCAAGCCTTTAGAAACCTTCCACTGCTTCAATTTACCCTCAATCTTCTTCATGGGAACATTAAATACAAAGGCCAGGCCCGCTCCAATCAAAATCGGAGAAAAAACACCCAGAAGGTACTGGAAACCTTGCCAAAGATTTGCAACATAGAGAACAAAGGCCAGACAGATGGCCGCAAAGACAATAGAACGAATGTCTTGTCGATTTTTATCAGTCATTAACTTTTTCATAATGTTCCCATTATAGCAGAGTCTCCTCCATCTGCCAAGCCAGTCTTCCCATTATCTACAGCATCCCTTGCAATTCTTTGGCCAAACGAGCATAACCCGCTACAGTTAGATGTAAGCCGTCCGTTGTGCAGTCCTCCCGCAGTTGTCCCAACTCGTTTCGTAGACAGGTCCCCACATCTACAAATTCCACCTGAGGATAACGTAGGGCCAATTCTTGATAGGCTTGATTCATCTGGTCAATTGCCCGATTTGTCCGAGTATAGAGGGTCCCCTTGGTTTCCGGACTTTCATATACAGGTAAAATGGAAAGCAGCTTGATTTCCACTAATGGGAAGTCATGTTGCAAAAGGTAGAGTAGCTGCTCAAGATTAGCCAAGGTCTGCTCAAGGGGCACTTCCTTTCCTAAATCATTGGTCCCGATTAACAGTACAATCGTCTCCAAATTTCCCCCAAAAAAATGAAGCTGGCGATGCTCCAATAATTGGCTAGATTGGTAGCCACGAATCCCTCGGTTGACAATGGTCTTGGTCGTGTCCAAAAGCTCCGCCAATGGGAAATACTCCACAATCGAATCTCCAGCAAAAATCACTTGAGGATCCTTCAAGCAGAGAGTATTCAAATCCCTGTATTTATTTTGGATGTTAGCCTGCTCCTTGAGCAACCAGCTTTCTAATAATTGAACAGCCATTCAAATCTCCTTTACAAAAAAAGGCCTACCGGTACAACTATCCGACTAGACCCATCTCTACGCGCGTTTGACACCCTGTCCAAATTGACAGTGGGCATTTTGAGGCAGCAAACCCTCCAAAGTAAGAGAGGAGAGATCTCCTAAGATTTTCCCGTTCTGAACAAGGGCTAAGGAATGGTACTGTTGGAGGTAGTCTCCACACTCTTCACACCAGCGTTCTTCGCCTTCCTTCCAAAAGGCGGCCATGGTCTCTCCCTCACGTCGAATCTCTGGGTATTGCTGCTTATACTGGCGGCACTTTTCCTCAAAGTATGTAAGGGCTTGTGTATATTTTTTAAATGTTTCTCTGCGGATTGTATCTTCCTGCCAGTCATCTGTTAACCACCAAGGCTCACAGTCACCGTATAATTCTACTACTTGGTACATAGGCTGTCTCCCCTTATTGGAACATATTATACACAATTTCAACTGGGAATGAAAGGATTTAAACTTAAAAAAAGGCCGGTTCAAAACCGACCTTTCATAAACGGATTAATCTACTGTCATATCTTCGACAATGGTTTCTTTTTCCACTTCCAATTCTGGAGCCATTAAGTCTTCAATGGTTTCAATTTCATTGACTGCTTTCGGTTCCAAGTTGCGGTAACGGGCCATCCCTGTACCAGCAGGAATAATCTTACCGATGATAACATTTTCCTTAAGTCCAAGAAGATGGTCTTTCTTACCACGGATAGCCGCATCTGTAAGAACACGGGTTGTCTCCTGGAAGGAAGCCGCAGATAGGAAGGAGTTGGTTTCCAAGGAAGCCTTGGTGATTCCCATCAAGACTGGACGTGCTGTCGCTGGGACTCCACCAGAAATCAAGACATCACGGTTGGCATCTGTAAAGTCTGTAATATCCATAAGTGTTCCCATCAGAAGGTCTGTATCACCTGGATCCATAACCCGTACTTTACGGATCATTTGACGAACCATTACCTCGATGTGTTTGTCGCCGATTTCTACCCCTTGGCTGCGGTAAACTTTTTGAACCTCTGCCAAGAGATAGGTTTCAACGGAAAGAACATCCCGAACCGCAAGCAAGTGTTTAGGCTGGATTGAACCTTCAGTAAGAGCCGCACCACGTGCTACGTGGTCTCCAACTTCAACCCTCATACGGGCTGTAAATGGAACCACATATTCGCCCTTACCAAGTTCTCCTTCAACAAAGACTTTCTTAGTCCGTGTTGAAGCATCTTCTTCAATCGCCACAACTTCACCCTTGACTTCAGTAATAACAGCTTCCCCTTTTGGATTCCGTGCCTCAAAGATTTCTTGGACACGAGGAAGACCTTGGGTGATATCGGTATTGGAAGCAACCCCTCCTGTGTGGAAGGTCCGCATGGTCAACTGAGTACCCGGTTCACCGATGGATTGAGCGGCGATGGTACCGACTGCTTCGCCAACTTCGACGGCATCACCGGTAGCCAAGTTGATTCCGTAACAATGACGGCAGACACCATGACGGGTGTTACATGTGAAGACAGAACGGATGGTTACTTCTTCAACGCCAGCTGCAATAATAGCACGAGCCATGTCTTCTGTAATCAAGACATCTGGACCGGCCAAGACTTCTCCTGTTTCAGGATGCTTGATGGTTTTCTTGGTATAACGACCAGCCAAGCGTTCTTCCAAGGATTCAATCATTTCCTTACCGTCTGTAATCGAACGAATCAAGAGACCTCGATCAGTTCCACAGTCGTCTTCACGGATAATAACATCTTGCGCAACGTCAACCAAACGACGGGTCAAGTAACCTGAATCGGCAGTCTTCAAGGCCGTATCGGTCATACCCTTACGCGCACCGTGAGTGGAGAAGAACATTTCCAAGACAGACAACCCTTCACGGAAGTTAGACAAAATTGGCAATTCCATGATCCGTCCATTCGGAGCAGCCATCAAACCACGCATACCCGCCAACTGGGAGAAGTTGGAGATGTTACCACGGGCACCAGAGTCCATCATCATAACGATCGGGTTCTTTGGATCTTGACTAGCAGTCAATTCGTTCTCCAAACGCTCTTTGGCTGCACGCCACTCGCCCGTAACCGCATTGTACCGCTCATCATCGGTAATCATACCCCGGCGGAACTGTTTAGAGATTTGTTCAACGCGTTCATGTGAAGCTTCAATAATCTCTTCCTTATTCGCAATAACTGGGATGTCGGCAATCCCCACAGTCAAACCAGCCAAGGTTGAGTGGTAGTAACCCAAATCTTTCAGACGGTCCAAAAGTGCAGATGTTTCTGTTGTCCGGAAACGTTTAAAGATTTCAGCAATGATGTTCCCCAGATTTTTCTTCTTGAATGGAACGTTCAATTCTAGTTCTGCCAAGACAGCATGAATATCCTGACCTGATTCCAAGAAGTATTTATCCGGCACACCATTGACCAAATTATCATTGTTTGGCTCTTGCAAGTAAGGCAATTCTGCTGGCATGATGGCATTAAACAAGATCTTACCAACAGTCGTAATCATAATCTTACCTTGTTGGTCTTCAGTCCACGGTTTGTTCAACTGATCAGTTGCAATCCCAACCCGTGTGTGAACATGGACTAAACCATTGCGCCAAGCCATGACTGCTTCGTCCGCATCCTTGAAAATCATGCCTTCACCTTCACGACCGGCTTCTTCCATGGTCAGGTAGTAGTTCCCCAAAACCATATCCTGAGATGGAGTAACAACTGGTTTACCATCTTTTGGATTCAAGATGTGCTCAGCAGCCAACATCAAGATACGAGCCTCAGCTTGTGCTTCCTCAGATAGCGGAACGTGGATCGCCATTTGGTCCCCGTCAAAGTCGGCATTGTAGGCCTCACAAACAAGCGGGTGCAGACGAATCGCCTTCCCATCAATTAGAACTGGCTCAAAGGCCTGAATTCCCAAACGGTGAAGGGTTGGTGCGCGGTTCAGCAGAACTGGGTGTTCTTTGATAACTTCCTCAAGAATGTCCCAGATACGCTCATCGCCACGCTCAACCAATTTCTTAGCAGCCTTCACGTTTTGCACAATATCACGGGCCACAATTTCCCGCATTACAAATGGCTTAAAGAGCTCAATCGCCATTTCACGTGGAACACCACATTGATACATTTTAAGAGTTGGACCAACCGCGATAACGGAACGACCCGAGAAGTCTACCCGTTTACCAAGCAAGTTTTGACGGAAACGCCCTTGTTTCCCTTTCAGCATGTGGCTCAAAGATTTCAACGGACGGCTTCCTGGTCCAGTAATTGGACGACCACGACGACCGTTATCGATCAAGGCATCAACCGCTTCTTGCAACATCCGTTTTTCATTTTGAACAATGATTCCTGGTGCGTTCAGCTCCAAGAGACGGGCCAAACGGTTGTTCCGGTTGATAACCCGACGGTAAAGGTCGTTCAGGTCAGAGGCCGCAAAACGTCCACCATCCAATTGAACCATCGGACGAAGATCTGGTGGGATAACCGGAAGGATGTTGAGAATCATCCATTCCGGTTTATTACCAGACTTGTGGAAAGCATCCAAGACGTCCAAACGACGGACAGCCTTGACCCGTTTTTGCCCTGTTGCAGACTTCAGTTCTGCTTTCAACTCTTTAATTTCTGCTTCCAAATCTACTTGTTTCAACAAGTCCTGGATAGCTTCTGCTCCCATTTTTGCGACGAAGGAGCCTGAACCATAACGACGAAGATTTTCCCGGTACTCGCGCTCAGTCATGATGGACTTGTGCTCTAATGGCGTTTCTTTCGGATCAATCACCACATAGGCCGCGAAGTAGATGACTTCCTCCAAAGCCCGTGGGCTCATATCCAAGGTTAAGCCCATTCGGCTTGGGATACCCTTGAAATACCAGATGTGAGACACAGGTGCTTTCAATTCAATATGCCCCATGCGTTCCCGACGCACTTTGGCATGCGTCACTTCTACCCCACAGCGGTCACAGATGATGCCTTTGTAACGGAGCCGTTTGTATTTGCCACAGGCACACTCCCAGTCCTTAGTTGGACCAAAGATAACCTCATCAAAAAGTCCTTCCCGCTCCGGTTTTAGGGTCCGGTAGTTAATGGTTTCCGGCTTTTTGACTTCTCCGTAAGACCATGAACGGACCTTACTTGGAGAAGCGAGTGTGATTTGCATACTTTTAAAACGATTTACATCAACCACTCTATCTTACCTTTCTTTTTTGGTTCACTTATTTTGATTCTTCTGCGTCAAAAGCCTCTTTTGCTTCTTTCGCAGCTTTTTCACGTGCTTTTTCCAAATCATCAACATGGATGATATCGTCATCATCACCCTCGTCCAGATCACGCAGCTCTACTTCTTGATCATCCTCATCTAGGACACGCATATCAAGACCAAGAGATTGCAATTCTTTGACAAGAACGCGGAAGGATTCCGGAACACCCGGTTTTGGAATTGGTTTACCTTTGGTAATCGCTTCATAAGCCTTAAGACGTCCGTTTACATCGTCTGATTTGTAGGTCAAAATTTCTTGAAGGACGTTGGAAGCGCCATAGGCTTCGAGAGCCCAAACCTCCATCTCACCGAACCGTTGTCCACCAAATTGAGCTTTACCACCCAATGGTTGTTGCGTAACCATAGAGTATGGTCCAACAGAACGAGCGTGAAGTTTATCATCAACCATGTGGTGAAGCTTAATCATGTACATGACCCCAACAGAAACACGGTTGTCAAATGGCTCACCAGTTCGACCATCGTAAAGAATGGTTTTGGCATCTGAGTCCATTCCAGCTTCACGAACCGTATCCCAAAGGTCTTCTGAACTTGCTCCATCGAAAACTGGTGTTGCGATGTGAATACCTAAGTTACGAGCGGCCATACCAAGGTGAAGTTCCATAACCTGACCGATGTTCATCCGTGATGGCACCCCAAGTGGGTTCAACATGATGTCAACTGGAGTTCCGTCTGGTAAATACGGCATATCTTCCACTGGAACAATACGGGATACAACCCCTTTATTTCCGTGGCGTCCGGCCATCTTATCCCCAACCTTGATTTTCCGTTTTTGAGCGATATAGACACGCACCAACATATTGACACCGGATTGCAACTCATCACCGTTTGCACGGGTAAAGATTTTAACGTCTCGAACAACTCCATCCGCTCCGTGTGGTACACGAAGAGAGGTGTCACGAACTTCACGAGATTTGTCTCCAAAGATGGCATGAAGCAGGCGTTCTTCTGCTGAAAGGTCTTTTTCTCCTTTTGGAGTCACCTTACCAACCAAGATGTCTCCTTCTTTCACCTCTGCCCCGATGCGGACAATTCCCATTTCATCCAAATGGCTAAGAGCGTCTGGTCCAACGTTTGGGATTTCGCGTGTAATTTCTTCAGGGCCTAACTTGGTATCACGAGTTTCTGACTCGTATTCTTCCAAATGCACGGAAGTATAGACATCGTCTTTGACCAAGCGCTCGCTCATGATAACCGCATCCTCGAAGTTGTAACCTTCCCAGGTCATGTAGGCCACGATAGGGTTTTGTCCTAGGGCAATTTCCCCATTTTCCATGGATGGTCCATCGGCGATGAAATCGCCTTTCTCAACCTTATCACCCAACTTAACCAAGGTGCGTTGATTGTAGGCCGTACCAGAGTTGGAACGACGGAATTTTGTAATTTTATAAACGTCAAGGGATCCATCTTCACGGCGAACTTCAACACGATCAGCATCGGCATAGGTAACAGTACCGTCGTGGTTGGCAATGACTGCAGCTCCTGAATCGTGGGCCACTTGATATTCCATACCGGTTCCAACGTAAGGAGCTTTCGGATCAATCAATGGCACCGCTTGCCGTTGCATGTTAGCCCCCATCAAGGCACGGTTGGAGTCGTCGTTTTCCAAGAAAGGAATACATGCAGTCGCTACCGCAACGACCTGCTTCGGTGAAACATCCATAAAGTCTACAGAGCTCGCTGCATACTCTTGGTTATTCCCGCGGTGACGTCCCATAACGATATCTGTTATGAAATGTCCTTCTGCATCCAATGGAGAGTTCGATTGAGCCACAATGTACTCATCTTCTTCATCGGCAGTTAACCAAACAATCTCGTTGGTTACCAAGCCTTTTTCACGGTCTACGCGGCGGTATGGAGTTTGAATGAAACCATACTTATTCAAGTGACCATAGGAAGCCAAGTTGTTAATCAAACCAATGTTTGGTCCCTCAGGAGTCTCGATTGGACACATCCGACCGTAATGAGTTGCGTGCACGTCCCGAACCTCGTAACCCGCACGGTCACGTGTCAAACCACCAGGTCCTAAGGCAGACAAACGACGTTTGTGAGACAACTCAGACAAGGGGTTGTGTTGGTCCATGAACTGGGACAATTGAGAAGATCCAAAGAATTCTTTAATGGCCGCAGTTACTGGACGGATGTTGATGATTTGTTGTGGAGTTAGAGCTTCGTTGTCTTGAACACTCATACGCTCACGGACATTTCGCTCCATCCGAGACAAACCAAGACGCACTTGGTTGGCCAAAAGTTCACCTACCGTCCGAATCCGGCGGTTTCCAAGGTGATCAATGTCATCAATTCGACCCATTCCCTCAGAAAGATTGAGGAAGTAGCTCATCTCAGCCAAAATATCTGCTGGCGTTACGGTGCGAACCTTCTCGTCTGGGTTCCCATTTCCGATAATGGTCACCACACGATCTGGGTCTACTGGGGATACAACCTTGAATTTTTGAAGTACAACGGGTTCTGTCAAGACTGCTGAATCATTTGGAATGTAGACAATCTTATTAAGATCCCCATCCAATTGAGGCGTCAATTGCTCAATTAATTCACGCGTCATCACTGTCCCAGCTTCCACAAGGATTTCTCCTGTTTCGGCATCGACCAACGGCTCAGCCAAGGTTTGGTTCAAGAGGCGTGTTTTAACGTTAAGCTTTTTGTTGATCTTGTAACGACCAACTGCTGCCAAATCATACCGACGTGGATCAAAGAAGCGAGCAATCAAGAGACTACGAGAGGATTCCGCCGTTTTTGGTTCTCCTGGACGCAAGCGCTCATAAATCTCTTTAAGAGCTTCGTCTGTCCGTGAATCCATTGGATTTTTATGGACATCTTTTTCCAAACTATTACGAACCAAAGGACTATCTCCAAAAATATCGATGATCTCATCATCTCCAGAGAAGCCTAGTGCCCGCACAAGTGTTGTAAATGGAATCTTGCGAGTCCGGTCAATCCGTGTATAGGCGATATCTTTGGAGTCCGTTTCCAATTCCAACCAAGCGCCCCGGTTAGGGATTACGGTAGAACCGTAGCCAACTTTTCCATTTTTATCGACTTTGTCATTGAAGTAAACACCTGGTGAACGTACCAACTGAGAAACGATGATTCGCTCCGCACCATTGATGATAAAGGTTCCCATCTCGGTCATCATTGGGAAGTCTCCAAAAAAGACTTCTTGCGTTTTAATTTCGCCAGTTTCCTTGTTCACAAGACGGAAGGTTACAAAAATAGGAGCAGAAAGATTGGCGTCGTGGGCGCGTGCTTCTTCTAAGGTATATTTTGGCTCCCGCAATTCATATCCAACAAACTCCAATTCCATGGTATCCGTGAAGTTTGAAATAGGAAGTACGTCTTGGAATACTTCTTTCAAACCATGGTCTAGGAATTCTTTAAATGAGTCTGTTTGAATTTCAATCAGATTTGGTAAGTCAAGAACTTCTTTGATTCTTGAAAAACTACGACGTGTACGGTGTTTCCCGTACTGAACTTCATGTCCTGCCAAGTTGTTAACTCCTTCTTTTTATTGAACGCAAGCCTGTGTCTCGGCCGCTTCCCCATTGCCCTTTTTAATTTTTAGAAAATTTAAAAATAGATTACATTTTTTAAAAAAACTAAAATTAGACACAAAAAGAGCAGCTAAATCGACTCGTTTTCGGAATGATTTAACTGCTGTAGGTTTCCTACTGGACAAGATTTCAGTAGAAAACAAACGACAACTGATTCAAACTATTGTAGCACAAATGGAATGAGAAAACAAGTGGCGAAATCCGTCGTATTTTTCTAGATAACTGCCGATCATGTCCGCTAATCATCTAGTAACCACGAAGGTTGTTACACTAGATCGCCTCCTCCTTATAGCTGCTTATTCATTAGGATAGATATAAGTAACGGTTCCTTGAGCCATCGTTGGATCAAAAAAAACCACGGTAGTTGGCAATGGACATATTGCCGTTAAAATTAGACTCATACACTTGTATAGAGATCTCTGATTCTACTTCAATCACGAGAGCAACATGACCATAACCTCCATCATTCCAACAAGCAATCTCTCCAGGTTTCGGAGTCGTGCCGACTTCAAACCCAGACTGACTAGCACTTGCAGCCCATTGCCCGGCATTTCCCCACCAATCTCCTACCCAAGGAGCCATGACCTTTACACCCCAGGTACATTGACCTGTCGGATAACTTCCAGAGGTGTTGTAGTTGAATGTCGGAACAATAGCTGTTGTTTTTCTCCTTCAATTTCCTTATTCGATTCTTTTTCATCATCCGCTTTGGGATCTTCACTATCCGCAAGGGATTCCTTGTTTACACTTCCTGTCTCTTCCGTTGCCTCAGAATTCCCCTCGGCTTCCTTTTCTTCTTCAAATCCCTCATCGACTTTAGGGGCCGTTTTCTGTTCCTTTTTTTCTTTGCTCTTAGATCTATCCTCAGCTTGAACGGTATCCCCCACTAAGAATTGTATATTCAAAACCTGCCCAAGAACTTTTCTAGACTCTTCTTTAGTCCCGATAAAAAGCCCTGTTCCAAGAACAAAACTTGATATAGTCTTTTAGTTTACTTTTAGTACAAGGCAGCGAGTCGTAGACAGTACTAAAGTAGGGCAAGACGAGCTAACACAGTAATGAAAGATAAACTAAAAGAGTATAATCCTCTTCACCGAACCCCTAGTTCTTCCTTCATCGGATTGCCTCTTCAGATTTCGAACTATTTCGAGTATTAAATAAACATGAAAGAAATCTTAAAGTAAATACAAGAAAAAGAAACCCGGAAATCCCCGAGTTTCTTGTAAATCCATTAACGACTATTACTTGAACTTGGTGTCCCACCGCCACGAACGGAATTCCAAGCGGAACGTTTGTCAGCGTCACTACCACCAACCATAAAGTTTTCACTTGTGACTGGAGCACCATTCACAGCCCAGTTGCTAGTTACTGTTGAACCACTCATTCCAGATCCTGGCAATTGACCCGTTGCTCTCAATACAGAGGATTGAATCACACTTGGGTCTAAACTGAAACGTTGACCCGTTTTCCAAACATCTGGATCAGCCTGGTGGATGGCATTCACCAGATTGGCCATATAATTAGCGTTATTGTTGTAACCACTCAAGTTGGACATAGAGGAGTTATCATCATGACCCGTCCAGCCACCAAGGGTAGCACCTGGAGTTGCCACCATGAGCCAAGCATCTCCGTAATCATTGGTGGTTCCAGTCTTCCCAATCCAATCAGCCCCAGCTAGAGCTGGATTGATTCCCTGCAAACGAGACTTGAAGGTTGTTGTCGTACCTGAATCCAGAACTCCTCGCATCATGTCTTGCATGATTGTGGCAGTCGCAGCTGAGAAGACTTGAACAGGTTCCGTTTGATGCTCATAGACCACCTGTCCATCTTGAGTTTCAATGGAGGCAACCATATAACGTTCAATGTACTGACCATTGTTTGCCAGGGTTTGGTAACCATTGGTGTGGCGGTCAACCGATACTTCAATTCCCCCACCTAAAGGAAGACTCTCAATATTATAGTCCGCAATCTCATAATTCATTTTTTCCATATAATCTTGGACATCTATCCCTTGCTCTCGTAAGATACGATAGGTCCAATAAGCCGGAATATTCACAGACTGATTCAAGGCCTCTTGGAAGGTCATCATACCAGTTCCGCGACTATTCACGTGCATAATGGGCTGGCCACTGGAATAATTGGTGGGATAGTTGGACACAATGCTAGCACTTCCCATAATCCCTTGATCGATAGCAATACCATATGGTAAGAGAGGTTTAATGGTAGAACCTGGGGAGCGAACCGTGTCAAAGGCATGGTTATTCTGATTGGATTCATAGTCCCGACCACCAACAAATCCTAGAACAGCTCCAGTCTGGTTGTCTTGAAGGACATTCCCCATCTCCACGCGCCCAGTTCCATCATCCAGCATTCCTCCAAAGTTGGCTGCTGCAGACTGCATGGCTTCATGCACAGCTTTGTTAATGGTTGTTTTAACCACATAGCCACCATTGCTGAGTTCCTGTTGGGCAAGTTTTTGATAAGCCTCTACAGTAGACTCATTTTTCAAATCCCGCTCGGAAACCTGATCTCGTTTGATTAAATAGGTATAGAGGGCATCTTGAGCCTCAGCTAGTGCTGTGTGGTAGAGATAATGATGAGTCTCACCTTCCGTCGGCTCACCCGGGCGGAAATCCGCTTGAAGGTTATACTCCAAGGCCTCATGGTATTCATCCTCGGTGATTTTTCCAGTCCGGTACATATTATAGAGCACATTTTTTTGCCGCTCCAACCCCAAGGCTTGATTTTCTTCCGTCTTCAAAGTCCCGTCTGCTGCGTAAGGAGAATAGACAATGGGACTCTGAGGAAGTCCTGCTATAAAGGCTGACTGAGGGAGATTGAGGTCAGCACCGCTTTTTCCAAAAATCCCCTGCGCTGCCTCTTCAATCCCCGCTATATTTTGCCCCTTATAATTCCGTCCAAAGGGCGCAATATTAAGGTAGGCCAAGAGGATATCTTCCTTAGACATGGTCTCTTCGAGAGCTAAGGCATCTAGAATTTCCGCAGCTTTTCGAGAAAAGGTCGGGGCATCTCCGACAACTTGTTGCTTGATCAACTGCTGAGTCAAAGTCGAACCACCACTCGAAGAGCCTAAACCGACAACCGAACCTAAGGTTGCCCGAATGACAGCCTTGGGTACGATCCCATCATGCTCATAGAAATTCTCATCCTCCGTCGCTATAACGGCGTCTTGCACGAATGTGGATACTTGGTCCAGGGTCACCGGTGTCCGCAGAAGATCACTGTCCACCTTATCAATGAGACTGCCATCAGCATAGCGCAGCTCTGATTGACCGGCTACACGGGTTACTTGCTGGGCCAATTCCTCACCAGGGGGAACCTGAGCCGACTGAAAGAGACTGGCCGCGTAGCCCAGACCAACCCCAGCACCTAAGACCAGGAAGCCCCAGAAAAAGACCAGCAAAACTTTTAGGAGGAGGTGCTGGACTTGAAAAAATGTCCCTAGACTATCCTTCCAAGTCCAAGACCCCTCTCCGGTTTTCTTTTTAGCTTTGTGTTTCACGTGTTCCGTCTCCTTTAATACTTAACCCCAATTATAGCAAAATGCCCTGTCTCTTTTCAATTATCCCTTATTTTGTTAAACTGTAGTAAGAAAAATGAAACAAAAAGGAGTCAAACATGCACATTTTTGATGAGCTGAAAGAAAGGGGCTTGGTCAACCAAACAACGGATGAAGAAGCTCTTCGCAAAGCGCTAGAAGAGGAACAGGTTTCGTATTACACCGGCTATGACCCTACAGCTGATAGTTTGCATTTGGGCCACCTAGTTGCCATTCTCACCAGTCGCCGTTTGCAGTTGGCTGGGCATAAACCTTACGCCTTGGTCGGTGGTGCCACTGGACTCATTGGTGACCCATCCTTTAAAGATGCTGAACGCAGCCTTCAAACCAAGGAAACCGTTGACGGCTGGGTCGACAAAATCCAAGGTCAACTATCCCGTTTCTTGGACTTCGACAAGGGCGAAAACAAGGCCGAAATGGTCAACAATTACGACTGGTTTGGCAGCATCAGCTTCATTGACTTCCTCCGCGATGTCGGCAAATACTTTACCGTCAACTACATGATGAGCAAGGATTCTGTGAAGTCTCGGATTGAAACGGGGATTTCCTACACCGAATTCGCTTACCAAATTATGCAGGGGTACGACTTCTACACCCTCAACCAAGAACGCAATGTAACCCTTCAAATTGGAGGAAGTGACCAGTGGGGCAACATGACCGCTGGAACGGAATTGCTTCGCCGTAAGGGCAATACAACGGGGCATGTCCTAACCGTACCCTTGATCACGGATGCCACTGGTAAAAAATTCGGTAAATCTGAAGGGAACGCAATCTGGTTGGATGCCAGCAAGACCAGCCCTTATGAAATGTACCAGTTCTGGCTTAATGTCTTGGATGACGATGCTGTTCGCTTCTTGAAAATCTTCACCTTCCTTTCATTGGAAGAAATTGCAGACATTGAAAAAGAATTCTTGGCAGCCCCACACCAACGACTAGCCCAAAAAACCCTGGCTAAGGAAGTGGTCACACTCGTTCATGGCCAAGAGGCTTATGAACAAGCCCTCAAAATCACTGAAACCCTCTTCTCTGGAGGTAATATCCAAGATCTTTCCGTTTCCGAATTGCTACAAGGCTTAAGCGATGTTCCAAACTACCAAGTGACCGACCAAGATAGTTTGAACCTAGTGGATATCTTAGTAACAGCTGGGGTTTCCCCATCCAAACGCCAAGCCCGCGAAGATGTGACCAACGGAGCTATCTACATCAACGGTGAGCGTATTCAAGACTTGGATTACCAATTGGATAGCAAGGACCGGTTAGAAGACAAAATCACCGTTATCCGCCGTGGTAAGAAAAAATATTCCATTCTAACCTATTAAAACTAAAATCTGAATACTCAAATCTTTCAAAGAGATGGCTAGAAAAGCCGATGACGGTAGTTCAACAGGTCTGAGAAACCTGTTGAATAGTATCGATCAGGCGTGCATGGCACGTAATCAAAAAGTTCACCGTCAAGCTTGACAAGGTCAGATTTTGAAATTTAATGAGTATATAGTCTTTTAGTTTGCTTTTCGTACAAGGCAGCGAGTCGTAGACAGTACTGAAGTACGGCAAGACGAGCTAACACAGTAATAAAAGATAAATTAAAAGAGTATAACATTTCACAAAGGCCAGGACCCACCACAGGTCCCTGGCCTTTTCCAACAAAAGGAGACCTCATGCTTCCACCCAAACTAGAACGATTTACAGATCCAGCACTCCTCTTTATCTGCCCCCACTGCCATCAAGCCATACACCTGCAGGAACGCAGTTTAGTCTGTGAGAATCGCCATAGTTTCGACTTGGCCAAGCAAGGTTATGTCAATTTGGCTCCCCAAGCTAAGGCTTCTCAGCACTACCAAAAAGACTCCTTTTTAGCGCGTCAAACAATCCTGGAAGCCGGACTCTATGACCATATCCTAGAAGGCCTAGCTCAGCAAATCAAGAACCTTCAGCCACGATTCCTCTTAGATGTCGCCTGTGGCGAAGGCTTCTACAGCCGAAAATTGGAGAGCAACTATTCTGGTGACTACTATGCTTTTGACTTGGCCAAGGACTCCATCCTCCTAGCCAGTAAGGCGGATAGTCGACAGCACATCAAGTGGTTTGTGGCAGACTTAGCCAAAATTCCCTTGGAAAATCACAGCGTCGACTTGATTTTGGATGTCTTTTCTCCGGCTAACTATCAAGAGTTTAAGCGCTTATTACAGCCCCAAGGGACAGTCCTCAAGGTTATTCCTGGCTCTCAACATTTGATTGAAATTCGGAAGATTCTGGACAAAGAAGCCTATCAGCCCGAGGACATTGATCACCACCTCAAAGAACAAATGCAGATTCTAGACCAGGAAGAGCTAACTGCCACCTATACTCTAACACCTCAGCTTCGAGAAGCTTTATTAGAGATGACCCCACTGCTCCAACAAGTCAATCTAACTGACTTTGACTGGACCAAGCTGACTCACATTACCATTTCCGCCACCCTTTACCAAGCCCGCTTTTAGAAAGGATACCTATGAAATTTTACGCAGTCAAAAAAGGACGTCAACCAGGAATCTACACAAACTGGCCTGAGGCGCAAAAACAGGTGCAAGGCTTTTCAGGGGCACAATACAAATCCTTCACCAGCCAAGAAGAGGCCGTCGTCTACATGGAGGACAAACCCCAAGCTCCCATTGCCTCTGACCAACTTCAGGCCTATGTGGATGGGTCCTATGATAAACGGAATCAGGCATATGGTTCCGGCGTCTCCTTTATCTTGAACGGCAAAGAAATCGAGAGCCTCTCCTTTGCAGGAGACCGCGACATCTTCCTCGAATCTCACCAAGTCGCCGGAGAGTGCTTAGCCAGTCTAGCCGCCATCAAATGGGCCGTCCTCCACGAGTATCCCAGCATCACCATCTGCTACGACTACCAAGGCGTCGAATCCTGGGCCACCGGCGACTGGAAAACCAACAAACCCATCTCCCAGGTCTACAAAAAAGAGTTTGACCGTTATGCCTCTCTTATCCAAGTTCACTTCCGTAAAGTCCACGCCCACAGCGGCGACCCTCTCAATGATCGTGCCGACCAACTAGCCAAAGCGGCCTTGGGGATAGGGTGAGCGGATCCCATCATTTCTGAAGGAAGTATCCCAGATAGCGATTTCTTAAAAGAATTAGAAAATGACTTTAAACAGGCTCACTATAGACAGACACTAACAATCGAGTAGGGACTAATGGATAGTCCCTCTCACACCACCGTGCGTGCCGTTCGGCACACGGCGGTTCAATTAACTTTTAACGCATGTCGTTTTAAGTAGTAATCGAGACAGCTGACCAGTCCTCGTTTGGCGAGGACTGGTTTTGATATTGCTCTCTTTAATACTGACTTTTGTGCTACTAGTTGATAGTGGTCACCCCAACCTGACACCTTATCCGCTATCCACCTAGGAACTCCTAGTTTCAGTAAGCCCCAAAGGCGACGTGACTTCTTTTTCCACTGTTTCCAGATAATGACTCGCATTCTCGTTCGAAGTCGCTCATCTACTTTTGACATCACCGTTTTCATGTCCGTGATTGAAAAGTAGTTAACCCAACCTCTGATGACAGAATTTAATAGTGTGATCCGTTCACTCAAGCTGATACTCCATTTTCTAGAAGTCAGTTGCTTAAGTTTTCTCACAAACTTCTGCACACTCTCTTTGTGGGGGCGACTACGCCAGCCGTTTGGGGACTTCCAAAAGCCATAACCTAGATATTTCAGCTTTGTTGGACGGACAATTTTGGTCTTATCCATGTTCACCTTGAGACCTAGCCGTTTCTCGACAAAGTGACTGACCGAATGCATAACCCTCTTGGCCGCCGCTTGGCTTCCGACCGTGATAACACAATCATCCGCATAGCGTACGAAACGCAAACCCCGTTTTTCCAACTCCTTGTCTAGTTCATCAAGCATGATATTAGATAAGAGCGGAGAAAGATTTCCTCCTTGAGGGGTTCCTACTAAGGTTTTCTGGCGTTGACCATTTATCACGACTCCTGAGTGAAGGTATTTTCGGATGAGGGACTCAGTATCTCCATCCTCGATGACCCTGTGGACCAATGACATGAGTCTGTCCTGTGGGACTGTATCGAAGAACTTCTCCAAGTCAATATCTACAATCCATTCATAACCTTCATTTAGGTATTCCAGTAGCTTGACCAAGGCTGTCTCACAAGAGCGGTTGGGACGAAAGCCATAGCTATAGTCTGAGAAATGAGTTTCAAAGATTGGACTTAAAACCTGTACAATGGCCTGTTGAATGATTCTATCCATCATGCTTGGGATACCTAGCTGACGAACACCTCCATTGGGCTTCGGGATTTCCACCCGCAATACTGGCTGAGGTTTCTATTTTCTTTCCAATATCTGCTTTTTCGTTTCTCGCCAATGCTCTCTCAGATAATCATCAATCGTATCAACTGTGACACCATCAATACCTGCAGAACCCTTATTGGCTTTAACCTGTTTGTAGGCTTCAAGAAGATTGTCTCTTGATAATATCTGGTCTATTAATTTAGACATGTGCGTATTCCTTTCTTGTTTCGCTATCTGTAGGACGTCTTAAATTGATGAACATTCCTCTAGTCAATACGTGACTGCCTCCAGTTCTATCAGACACTTATCC
>NZ_JADPMS010000017.1:0-37431 GCF_015686645.1 Streptococcus sp. NLN76
CGCCTCAATAGACCATTAGAGTGTTCATTTAGACCTCTCTGTCCCGGACAACCAGGATCTGCAAAGAAAATATCGATATCGTGAGCATTTGAAATGGATTTCCAGTTCGAAAATTCCTTCCCACAATCAAATGTAATTGACTTAAAGATATTCTTTGGAAGATGTGATAACCACTGATCAATTGAGGATTCAATATCACTTGCTTTTCTACCATCGGTTCTAAGTGTGATGATGGCTTTTGAAAAACGTTCTACTAGTGTAATAACTGCGCTTTTGTGTTTTTTACCCACGATTGTGTCACCCTCAAGATGACCAAATTCTTGCTCAAACTCAGGATAGACTCTGGCCCTTTCCCGTAAGTCTCTACGGAAAGATTGCTTTCCACGTGTTTCCTTCTTACCATTCGGTTTTCGTTTACCTTTCCAAGGAAAGTCCTTCTTATCGAAAACACCGACATCTGCTAAACGATAAAGTGTTCTCATCGAGCAAGAAATCTTGTCTGGATAAGTACCTTTTATCACGTCAAGACTCCAATCTTGTTCCAGATGTGTTTGAATAAACTCTTGTTCTGAAGTAGTAAGGGTAGTTAACTTCCTTCCGCAGCGCTTTTTGTTCTCCTTATACTGTTCATAGTAATCATAAGCAGAATGACCTTGTTTGAGAAAGTTGATAACATTGTAGATAGTCTGTTTGGATCTACCAAGTGCTTCTGCTATTTGGACAACTTTTACGCTTTCTTGATAATATGCCTCTATCATTACAAGTTCATTTGTAGTAAGATGGTTATAGGTCATTTATGTTAGTTCCTTTCAGACAAATTTGGTAGTTTATCTGAGCCTAACATAGATGGCTTTTTGTGTCTAGCTTAATTTTACAAATTGGGAAAAATAAAAAAAGGAGTACTGACAATGATTACTGAAAAAGCAACAACTCTGAAACAAGCATCACAAGAAACACGCTATGATTTTGAACGTACCATTACGGAAGTATCTTCAAAACAAAAAGGAATTGGACAAGAAACTTGTTATGACTGGAAGTAAGTCTTACCTAGGTATAGTTTAGGAGATGCAATTTATTGCATCTCTTTTTAAGTATAGGAAGGATGTATCATGGATAGAAAAGATATGATATTTAGTTCTCTGGGTTCTGAAATGAAATTTAGATATACGATCTTGGAGAGGCATCCTCAGTTATTGGATGTCGAGCTAGATTTTAATAGAGTTTTTTATTTATTTTTTAAAGAAAATGGGAGATTTACTTTATATTTTTATATTTCATTTGTTAATTTTTTGATCAATTCACATGTTGATTTTGAAATTTGTAAATCTGTATTGAGGTATGCAGCAAGAAGTTTATTATTTAATCGAAATGCGATTTATATGATGAAAAGTGATTCCTACGTCGGTTTTTTTAGAAAAGATGATGAAATTTTTGGATTTACGGTATCTGAACAAGAACTAAAATATTTGATGAAAGAGTATGGTGTTTTGAAGGAGTATGGATGTTATGGATCTCTCTAATGATAAGAAAATATACTGTGTTTATTTTTTAAATTTATTAATTTCAGGTTTTTTCTATTCCTTTATGACTGGTACTTTGATTCGTTTTAATAATCAAAACACATTGTTAATTTTACTGATTTCTTCTGTAATAGATCTTTTGTTACTGTTAGGTCTAAAGAAAACAACTGTGATTCAAAGTATATCTTTAAGGAATTACGCTTGGATTACGTTCTTGATTTGTTCAATGTTTTTTGGTTTGATAAGTTTTAAGGATCAGCTAGAACTTTATTTATTGATGTATTCTGTGATTACGCTTCTTATAAGTTGTATGGCTTTGATATTGCAAGAACAAATTTTAAAAGTAGAGTTAAGCTTGACCACGGGTTTTTTTAATATTCAACTTTTAAGAAATGGTTCTAAAATGTTGGGGTTCTTTTTAGGGATTTTATTATCAGGGGATAGTTTGAGGATGTTTTTTTTATATCTTTGTATGATTTTCCTTTTTTTTAATTCTCTTTTTAGTTTTTCTTTAACCGAAAAGGTTCAATTAGAATCTGTTCAAAGGCAGGTTGGGATTCTAGGAAAGGAATCATACCTGTTATTGGGGATTACAGGTACAACTATGGTAATTTGGATTCCCTTGATTACGAAAACGTTTATTGAAGGTGGACTGGATACAATTTCGTGGTTACCTTTCTTATTACCGGGGATTACTTCGATTTTATTAATTCAACTTCAGAAAAAGCACATGTGGCTATTTACTTCTACTGTTATTGAATATATTGCTTTATTATTGTTTGTATTATTTTTCTCTCTGCGAATTTTGTCTATATTTCCAATTTTACAAGCGATAATTTTTAGTTTTTTAACTGCCTGTCTTATTTCTTTGGGAATTAAAGTTAGAAAGTATTTTTTACAGGTTAATCAAGAAAATGATATGAAGTACATTTTACAAACATTGACTGTAAATGGTTCATTCTTTTCAATTCTTTTATCTTTATTTGGAAGGGAAGCAACTTTTTTAGAAATAGGATTATTTGTTTTAAATCTGCTTGTTATCTTTTATTTATTATTTAGGAAGGAAAAGTATTTATGAAAATCGGTGTTTGTTACAGACCTCATATCCATAATCAATTTTTGGATCTTTTAGTGAAAAATGTAAATTTTTTAGAGATTATGCCAGAAATTACGGATATTAAAGATATGAAGCATATTAAAGAATTATCTGGATTGAATAATATTGATTTGGGATTGCATTGTTTAAGGACATCAATATTTTCTCCTGAAGGACCTCAAGAGGATATGCTAGATAAATATTTTTATGTATCTGAATTTCTTAATTCTAAATATTTTTC
This sequence comes from Streptococcus sp. NLN76, assembly GCF_015686645.1. Taxonomy (NCBI): domain Bacteria; kingdom Bacillati; phylum Bacillota; class Bacilli; order Lactobacillales; family Streptococcaceae; genus Streptococcus; species Streptococcus sp. NLN76. Next base: position 2,858 of record NZ_JADPMS010000017.1, read on the forward strand.
TGACCATATTGCCTATTCTTATATTGACAATGTTTATTTAACTGCTGTTCAACAAATTGAATATAATGATAGGAGTTTAGAGATTTTTCAAAATAATTTACCTACTATTGCTGAATATTTTCCTGAAAATTTTTTGATAGAAAATATTACTCAAACAGAATTAACTAATGATCAATATACTGAGTCAGAATTTATTGATAAAGTTATTCAATCAACAAATGTTTCTTTAATGCTTGATATAACAAATATGTATATTACATGTAAAAGGAATAATAAAGATTTTAAGCAGTATGTAGAATCTTATCCTTTTGATAAAGTTAAAGTAATGCATGTATCTGGTCTTACGATAGATGAAAGAGGGGTGTATCAGGACACACATTTTAATAATTTAGATGATGAAATACTTGAAGCGGTAAAATATGTGAAACCTTTTTTAACTAATTTAGAATATGTTCTAGTGGAAAGAGATTTCAATGTTAATTCTGCAGAAGATATTCTTAATGATGTAAATGCACTTAAAGATATTTTTGCTTCATCTATTTTTAAGTAGACGTGTACATCATAGATTTTTTTAGAAAAGAGATTGTGAAAGCAGTCTCTTTTAGTATTATTGTAAATTGTTGTTTTTATCTTCCCAAAAATACCAATTTTTCGGAAAGAAGTGATTGAATAATCGAGTTTCACAGGAAACGGACACACGGCGGACAAATCATAAAAGAGTATCAAAAAAAGCCTACAAAATAGGCTTTTTCGTCTGTATTCGTATCCTCCCTGCAGGGATCGAACCTGCGACCCACGGATTAAGAGTCCGCTGCTCTGCCAGCTGAGCTAAGGAAGGAAATAGCTGTATTGGTGCCGAAAATTCATGGTTTGTATTGAACCCGCGCAAATAAGCAGGTGGGTGACATGCTCTAACTGAAGCTGCTTCCGTGTGGAACGGCCTGCACGCGGTTAGATGTCTTTGTCTCCCGGGTTATACAAAAAATAGTCGGTCAACACTTAGGTATGAATTCGCACACCACAGCCTATCTTTATATATATGATACCACTTTTTTTAAAATTGGCAAGAGAAAAAGTTAAAAAAGTGAAACCCCATCATGTTTTGGCTTTAGCTTTGTCAATCCAGTCTTTGCGTGCTGCCAAAGCTTGTTCGTAGCGGCCGGTCAGGTTGGGTTGGAAGTAATGGCGGTTTTTAAGGGAGTTTGGAAGGTAGTCTTGGTCCACCCACTTGTCAGGGTAATCGTGGGGGTAGAGATAAGGTTGTAGTTTGTTTCCGGCATGGGTTCCGCTTCGGAGATGGTCTGGAATTGGAAGGGAGCCGAAGTTTTCAAGATCGGCCAATGCTTGGTTCATGGCTGCGTAGGCGGAGTTGGACTTAGGGGAGAGGGCTAGGTCAACAATGATATTGGCGATGATAATTCGAGCTTCGGGGAGGCCGATGCGTTTGGCAGCTTCCAATCCGGTGACGGTGTGGATTTGTGCTTGTGGGTTCGCTAAGCCGATATCTTCGTAAGCGATGACAGTGAGGCGGCGGGCTATGCTGTCTAGGTCACCGCCTTTAATGAGGCGGGCACCGTAGTGGAGGCTGGCGTCGACATCACTGCCGCGGATTGACTTTTGGAGGGCAGAGAGGAGGTCATAGTGGCCGTCGCCGTCCTTGTCTAGGGTGAGGTGGCTGCTTTGCAAGCATTCTTTGAGGATATTCAAGTCAAGGTGGACTTGGCCCTCTTCGTTTTTGGGGGTTGAGAGAGCCGCTAATTCTAGGGTATTATAGGCTGCACGAAGGTCCCCGTTGCTGGCCTGGCTGAGGAAGGTTAAGGCCTCAGAGGTCAGTTGGACGGGGAAGTCAAAGCCACGGTTAGGGTCTTCGAGGGCGGCTTGGATGCCAGCCTTCATTTCGTCTGTGGTCAGGGGTTTGAGTTCGAAGATTTGAAGTCTGGAGCGGATGGCGGGGTTGATGGAATAGAAGGGGTTTTCGGTAGTGGCCCCGATGATGGTTAGTTGACCGCTTTCTAGAAGAGGTAGGAAAAAGTCCTGTTTGTCCTTGTTGAGGCGGTGGATCTCGTCTAGGAGGAGAACCAGACTGCCGGAGAAGCGGGCTTCTTCGGCGATTTCCTTCATGCGTTGTTTGGTGTCGGTGGTGGCATTGAAGGTGCGGAATACCTGACCAGTGCTGCCAGCTAGAGCGCTGGCAATGCTGGTTTTTCCAATTCCGGGAGGTCCGTACAGAATCATGGAGAAGAGTTTACCGGCTTCAACCATGCGGCGGAGGACTTTTCCAGGGCCGACCAGGTGGGATTGGCCGACGATTTGGTCTAGGTTGGTGGGGCGCATGTTCAGGGCCAGGTTTTGATTCACGACTTTCGTCCTCCTTCAATCTTGTGGTAGAATAATAACTACTATTATAGCACAGAGAAGGAGACTCACCCCATGGCTAAATATGGATTTATTGAGGTTCTTGACCAGGAGATGGACAAGGCCTTTCCCTTTGATTATGAGATTCAATGGGATAAGCGGAACCATGCGATTCAGTTGTCGTTTTTGTTGGAGATTGCCAATCAGGAGCAGGTAGCTCTACTTGATGAGGAGGACCAGGTTTTTGCGGAAGAGCTTTTGTTAGAGGAGTCGCTTTTGTTTGTCAATCCAGCCAAGTCCCGCTATGAGGCGGCAGATTATCTGACGGTTCTGCCCTATGATCCTAAGGTTGGGTTTTCCCGTGAGTTTCTAACTTACTTTGTACAATTTTTGTCAAATCTAGCCGAGTCTGGTTTGGACGCCATCTTTGATTTTTTACAAGATGAAGAAGCGGCAGATTTTGAGTTGGTTTGGGATCAAGCGGCATTTGATCGTGGTTTGGAGCAAGTGGAAGAGGGACTTCGTTACCCTTATCCGCGTTATTAGGAGGAAAAAAGGATGTGGCAAGAATTAGCGGTTGTGGTAAATCGTGAGGGAGAAGAGTGGATGAGTGACCTCTTGATTGGTCTGGGTGCCCAGGGGGTGGCGATTGAGGACAGTCAAGAATTTCAGCGACAGGAAGATGGCTTCGGAGAATTGTTGCCAGAGGTAGATGTTCTTCCGACAGTGACCATCCGTGCTTACTATCCGGAACAGGTTGAATTGGCAGTTCTGCGGACGGACTTGGAAGTCGCTATTGAGGCAGCGCAGGTGGATTTTGATAAAGCAGCTATCCGAATTGAGTCCCAAGAGTTGGAAGAGGAAGATTGGGCAGAGAATTGGAAGAAATACTATGAGCCAGCTCGGATTAGTCACCAGTTAACCATCGTCCCTTCTTGGTCAGAGGATTATCAGCCAAGTCCAGGTGAGAAATTGTTGCGGTTGGATCCGGGAATGGCTTTTGGGACCGGTACCCATCCAACCACGAAATTGAGTCTCTATGCACTGGAACAGGTCCTCCGTGGGGGTGAGCGGGTTCTAGACGTGGGAACCGGTAGTGGGGTTCTATCCATTGCGGCTGTTCAGTTGGGAGCAGAGCGGGTTTTTGCCTATGATCTGGATGAGGTAGCTGTGAAAGTGGCCCAGGAGAACATTGATTTGAATCCGGGTTCTGACCAGATTCAGGTAGCAGCGGGTAACCTCTTGGTTGGGGTAGAAGAGCGAGCCCAGGTGATTGTTGCCAATATTTTAGCGGATATTCTAGTCTTGCTGACGGAGGATGCCTATCGTCTCTTGGAAGAAGAAGGTTACTTGATCATGAGTGGAATCATTGCGGATAAGTGGACCATGGTTCGGGAGGCGGCAGAGGCTGCTGGCTTCTACCTAGAGCGTCAGATGATTGAAGGGGAATGGAATGCGGGGATCTTTAAAAAGACCCAAAACCCAGAAGGTGTGATTGGAGGCTAGTATGCAGCAATATTTTGTCCAAGGTCCGGTTAGCAACCCTTACCAGGTACAGGATAAGGATCTCCTCAAACATTTATTTTCTGTACTCCGCCTGCAGGAAGGGGAACAGCTGATTTTTGTTTTTGACCAAGGAGAAAAATGGCAGGCAAAACTGACAGATCGGGAGGCTGCTCTCTTCGAATTGGAGAAGCCTGTAGCTGCTGATAAGGAATTGCCGGTTCAGGTGACTTTGGCTTGCGCCTATCCTAAAGGTGATAAGTTAGAATTGGTGGCCCAAAAAGCAACCGAACTAGGGGTTCACCAAATTTGGGGCTTCCCTGGCCAATGGTCAGTGGTCAAATGGGATGCGAAAAAATTAGCCAAGCGCCAGGAGAAATTGCGGAAGGTGGTCTTGGGAGCAGCTGAGCAAAGCAAGCGAGACTTGCTTCCTCAGGTGGAACTGCTGGCCAACCAGGCTGAACTGTTGGAACGAATGGATCAATTTGACCATGTCTTGGTGGCCTATGAAGAAGAAGCTAAAGCTGGCGAAAGAAGCCGTCTGGCCCAGGTGCTTCGCCAGTTAACGGCGGGGCAGAAGGTGCTGGTGCTTGTCGGACCAGAGGGGGGCATCAGTCCTCAAGAGATTAGCTCCTATCAGGAATACGGTGCCCAGCTGGTCGGCCTCGGTCCTCGGATTCTCCGAGCTGAAACCGCCCCCTTCTATCTGCTCAGCGCCATTAGCTATGAGCTGGAATTGTCTGGTGACGCGTGAGTGGAAGGTGTTTCAGGATAAAGATTCGTGAGGAGAGTGGGACAGTTGAGTATATAGTCTTTTAGTTTACTTTTAGTACAAGGCAGCGAGTCGTAGACAGTACTGAAGTACGGCAAGACGAGCTAACACAGTAATAAAAGATAAACTAAAAGACTATACTTAACTAATTTCAATCAACCACTGCGTCAATGTATTTTCACCAATTAATACTCATTAAATTTCAAAATCTGACGTTGTCAAGCCTCTTCGGTGAACTTCAGTTCTACCATCATCGGCTTTCCTAGTCATTTTTTGAAATTTTTCGAGTATTCCGATTTTGAAGTTTGTCCAGTATAAAATCGAAAGGTTGAGACTTCTGTCCCAGCCTTTTTTCAGATAGCTGCAAAAATCCATAGAAGAGTATGGTATAATAGGAATATTGATAAAATTGGGAGCCTTGTCTCTAAAGGTTCCCTAATCAGATTTAGGAAAAGTTTGGAAAAGGAAAGTAGGAGCCAGAATATGCGGACTTTGTTAATAGGGAATACGTCTTATGTAACGGAGACCTTTATTCAAGAAAGTTTCCCTCAGGGAGCGGTTTTCATTTTTGGAGAGTCAGAGATAAGTGCAGGGACAGACCAGCAGGTGACAGTGGTGTCGCCTGCGCAGAGTCCCTTCAGTCTGACTGAAATTTTAGAAGCCTATGATTTTCAGCAAGTGGTCTTTTTCTCGGATCACTTGACCTATAAAAATCCTAGTGCCCAGTCTCTTGCCTCCCTCCGGGAATTATTGGCTGCTTTGGCGCTTGGAAAGGATTCCGTTAGCAAATTCTTATATCTGACAGGTCCTCAAGTTCAATCAAATCTACCTGGGTTGATGGATTTGGAGTTGGATTTGTTGAAGTCCTGGCAAGGCCGAGCTTATAAGGTCTTGCAGCTGCCGTACCTCTTTTCAACCTGGGAGAAGGAGCCTTATTTTGCCAAGATTCTAGGACAGGTCCAGGTGCAAGGACGGTTGGAGTTTACGGAGCGAGAGAATCAGGAAGCTCCCTTTGCAATCTTGGATACCTTGTCCTCACTCATTTACCGCGTTCTAGACAGTTGGGATGGCCAAACAGAAACCCTGACCTGGTTCCCAAGTGAACCGGCGACTTTTGGGGAGATTGCGGACATTTTGCAAAAAAATAAAGAGTTAACAGGTTACGAAATCTACTTCCGAGGGCAGGAGCAAGAACTGTACCAGCCTATCCAAGGGAATCGGCTAACAGATCGCTACCAGTGGTCTGAGCCAGTAGAGGTAATGGCTCTACTGCCACAGCTGGGTGATTTTAGAGTGGATGAAAAGGTTTGGGTTCCTGTAGACCAGGGAACTGCCCCTTGGGTGGACTATGTTCTTCTCCTTTTGGGAGCTTTGCTAGCCCAGGGCTTGCAGTTGCTTGTGGCCCAGCAGTCTTTTAGCCTCTCTCTCTCCTTCCCACTCCTTTATCTGGTCCTTGTGGCCCAGGCTCGGGGGATGAAGAAGGGATTCTTGGCTATGGGGGTGGTTCTGCTCCTTCAAGTCGCCTTCGCTCAAGGGCAAGCTTTGAGTCTGCTGAGTTCGGCTGCGTTTTGGCTACAGGTTTTGGCCTATGTTCTGGCTACAGCTTTAGCGGGTTACCTGCAGATGCAAAACCTGGATCGGCAAGCAACCTTGCGGGCGGAGCAGGCTGCTCTGATGTCGGAACACCAAGCCTTGCAAGAAAATTACCGTCATGTGCTCGAAGATCGACAATCTTTGCGTTATCAGATTCTGAGCGAACGGGGTGGTTTTGGTTACTTCGCGACCCTCTTCAACCATCTGGCTCAGGCTCCGGGGGAGGCCCTCTTTTCTGAAGCCTTGAGTCAGTTGGATACCAAGATTCAAGCCCGAGATATGGGGATTTACCGTTTTGATCAAGGGTTAGTAACCGCCCATCTGGTGGTTGGCAAGCAGGAAGGGATGCCGCAAAAGATTGATTTATCGGCGCTTCCACGTGTCGCTACGCGTATTCAGGAGGGCTCCTCGTGGGTGAATGCGGATCTCTTGGCTGGCTATCCAGCTTACGCTGTTAGTATCAAGCGTTCAGGTCAGGTTGCTTATTTGCTTTGGATTGAAGGGGTGGACTTCCAGCACATGAATTTGCAGGAGTCCCAGCAAATTGAATTTTTCGCCCAGCTTTTGGGATTCTTCCTGGAAAGGGAAGAGGCTCAGAAGTCCTTGGGGCATTTGAATGGGGAGGGCTAGTCTATGGAATGGACCTTTATGGGCCTTGTGTTGGCCCTCCATTTGATCTGGGCTAGTTACTTGACCAGACAAGGCAAACGGGGAGTCTTTCATTTTCCTGGTTATTATGTGATTTTTGCCTTTCTTCTACCGATTTTCGGTCCCTTGCTGCTTTCTATTGTTCATTTGAGTCAACAAATTGAATTGGATCTAAAATTGGTGGAAGAACCGGTTGAATGGGATGTGACCACCCAATCTAAGGGGGTGGATGTGGATCCGCATCAGAATCCGGTTCTACCTCTGGAGACGGCGCTGTTGTTGGAGGATGGTCAGGTGGCTCGCGGCTTGTTGTTGGACTTGCCCATGGAGCAGGCTAAGGATAATTTGGAGTTGCTCTATATGGCCCGCCAACATGGTGATTCTGAGGTTGTCCACTATGCGGCTAGTGTGATTGCAGGTTTGCAGGAGGACTATGAGCGGGGCATTCGGAGTTTGCGGCAGTTCTATGAGGAAGCGCCTCATGAGCCTGCGCGTCTCAAAAAGTATCAGGAAGCTTTAGAGGCCTACTTGGGGTCGGGACTGTTGGAAGGGCAGGCTCGTCGTGCTTATCTTCTGCAGGCAGGCCGATTGGCCAAGGAGCAGGTGGAGCGGTCCAATAACTATAAGGGGCATCTCCGCTTGGCACAAATTCAGTTGGATTTGGAAGATTATGAGGCAGCTCAAGCAGAGCTCTACCACCTCTTATCGACTTGGTCGGATCAGGAAGAAGTCTGGATGCTTCTACTTCGCTATTATTTTGAATTACATGATGCCTGGAATTTCCGTAAGGCCTTGGCTTCTGTGCGGGAAGAAGGGATTTATATTACCCATGAGAATGAAGCTCATTTACGGTTCTGGGAACAACGTTTGGAAGGTCGTGTCTAGAAATGATGGAGCTTATGAAAGGAGAAGAGTATGAAAATTGCCCTTATTTTTGAAGGTTCATACCCCTATGTTCATGGAGGTGTGTCAAGTTGGGCTCATGACTATATTCAATCCTTACCAGAACATGAGTTTGTGATTTGGACGGTGCATCCAGGAGGTTCAGTGTCTACGGATCCGGTCTATGAGATGCCTGCCAATGTCGTGGCCTTCCATGAGGTCTTCCTCGATCAGCCACCACAGGTTGGCTCTGATGGAACCCCTGTTTTGAGGAAGCAGGAAAAATCGAACGTACAAGCTCTTATTCAGGGGGAGGAGCCTTCTTGGTCTCAGCTTTTCCAGTCGGCCCAAGAAGGATGCTTGGATCCAGCTTGGCTGACTCGAAGTGCGGATTTTATCACTTGGGTAGAAGCAGAAGCCCAGCGGTCTTACCCCTTGGTTCCTTTTACCGATTATTACTATTCAATTCAATCCATGTTTACCCCACTTTTGACGGTTCTGGGGGCAGAAATTCCAGATGCGGATGCTTATCATGCTATTTCGACAGGGTATGCCGGACTTTTGGGAGCGATGGCTAGTCATCAGACGGGTCGACCGCTTTTTGTGACGGAACATGGAATTTATAGCCGTGAGCGGGAGGAAGAGATTCTCAGTTCTAGCTGGGTTCTCCATGCAATGAAGCAGGCTTGGGTTCAGTACTTTAACCAATTGGCCCAGGTGGCCTATGACCAGGCTGAGAGGATCACCTCCCTGTTTGAAAATGCTCGGAAAATCCAAGTGTCCTTGGGGGCTCCTGCTCAGAAAACGAAGGTGATTTCCAACGGAATTCACTACGAGCGCTTTAATGGGATTCCTCTCAAGGGACCAAGTGACTGGGTAGACATCGGTGCTGTGATTCGGTTGGCACCTATTAAGGATGTATTGAATCTGATTCGGGCCTTTTCGGATGTGAGTCAGGAACTTTCCTACGTGCGCTTGCATATTTTGGGAGATACGGTTGATCCAGACTATGCTCAGCAGTGTTACCAACTGGTGGAAGATTTGGGCTTGGATCGGGTAATCTTTGCAGGGCGCGTGGATGTTCGTAGTTATATGCGTGACTTGGATTTCACGGTTCTTTCCAGTCTGTCAGAGGGACAACCTTTGGCCGTTCTCGAATCGCTTGCGGCTGGTCGGCCCTGTGTGACAACGGATGTCGGTGCTTGCCGAGAACTCTTAGAAGGTGGACCTTTTGATCACCTTGGCTTGGCAGGATACACGGTTCCACCAACGGATAGTCATTCTTTGGGACAGGCTATGACGAAGATGGCCCTGTCTGAAGGGGCTCGTTGGCGGATGGGGCAGGTGGGTCGCCAAAGAGTGGCGCGCAGTTATCAACACCAACAAATGATTAAGCAATACCAACACATGTATGAAGGGAGGTTGAGCTAGTGGCCGGTATCGGTTTTGAATTACGAAAAATCTACGATGAGCAGACACCCTTGTCTAAGGAAAAGGCTTATGGGTTTACCAGTCTGATTTACGTCGGTCCCTTCTTGCTCGGTCTCTTTTTGGTTGGCTTGGTACAGGTTTTAGCTCAATTTACCTTGATAGATGCGAGCAGTCGGATGCAGGTATTGACAGGAATCACCTACGCGATGTTGGCCTCTCTAGGGATACAGAGCTTCTTCTCCTATCTGGTCAGTCGCTACCTAGCCGATAGTCTCTACCAGGACCGAGAAGATCAGGTCTTGTCTTCCTTTTTTGCCTCTAGTGTCTTGCTGCTCCTTCTGGGGACGGTGATCTATGGTACCTTCCTTCTTTTCGCTGGTTTGGGACCATGGGCCTATCTTTTGAATTTACTCTTGTTTGGGGTTCTGACCTTGATTTGGAACTCCATCCAGTATCTAACCGCCATTCAGGAGTACCGCTCCATTAGTAAGGCCTTTGTATTGGCAGCCGGAATCCTGGTCTTGACGGGTGGTCTAGCTTCCTTCTTTGGTCTCAATCAGGGACTGCTCTTAGGAGCCTGTCTGGCCTATGGCTTTATCCTGATTCGGATGGTCGGGCAGATTTTGTTGCACTACCCTAGCAATCACCGTCTCTCCTTTGATTTTTTACGGCGGGTGGATGACTATGCCGATTTGGCCCCTGTTGGCCCCCTTTTATTCCTAGGGCTCTATGGACATATCGTTGTGGCCCTCTATAGTCCCTTGAGCCAGCAGGTCACAGGCCTCTTTCGCCAAGCTCCTGCTTATGAGTTTGGCCTGCTCTTGGCCTTTCTCCTAACCCTCTTTGGCCTGGTCACCTATGTTATTTCTGTTGAAGTCTTCTTCTATCCGCACTTTCATCGTTTTTTCCTTTTATATAATAAAAAAGGGAATTACCTCAGTCTGCAACAGGCTGAGCGCGAGATGATGCGGGTATTACAGAGGGAATTGGGCTATCTCATTTGGAAACAGGTCATTGCGACCAGTTTGCTCATGGTGGGGCTCAATCTTCTGCTCTTACCGATGGAGGCCAGTTTGCCAGTTGGGAGTCTATTCCTTTTGAATCAGTTATGTCTGGCTTACGGAATCTATGGTATTGCCAATGCCTATCTTCTTACCCTGCTCTATTTTGCGGACTATCGGGGAGCCAAGCAGTTAGCCCAGGTCTTTGCGACCCTATCCTTGGGCTTGACTGGCCTGCTAGCTTGGCTAGCCCCAGCCTATCTGGGGTGTGGTTTCCTCTTAGCTAGTCTGATCCTCACGTTTTTGGCGCGTAGGAGACTAGGCCAGCTGCAAGAGCAGATGACCTATCATGTGCTAGGTCGTCTAGCTCAAGATGCCTTGAAAACCAGACATACCTATACAAATGTAGCTCAGAAATTAGAAGAAATCTTTGCGAAATTCGAATAAACAAGTAAACCCGGGACGTCGTCCCGGGTTTTTCGGCTCTTTCAAAAGTTGAATAACGGCGATAAGGCGTGCAAGGTTGGCAATCCATAGATTCACTGAATGTCAGATTTTGAAATTAAAAGACTATAACAGTTCATGAGTATTAGCGTTCTGCCTCCCATTCCGCATAAAACTGCTCTAAATAGGCCTCTAAAAATTGGTGTCGTCCCTGGGCTAGTTTCTTGGCATAGGCAGTGTTCATGCCGTCTTTGAGCTTGAGGAGTTTTTCATAGAAGTGCAGGATGGCTGTGTCTTGACCGCTACGGTAGTCTTCCAAGCTGAGTTGCTCTCGGGGTTTTCGGTCGGGGTCGTGGATGGGTCTGCCAGAGTGACCAGAGTAGGCCATGGTTCGTGCGATTCCGATAGCCCCTAGGGCATCTAGGCGATCAGCATCTTGGACAACCTGCCCTTCGAGGCTTAAGGAGATAAGGGTTTGGGTGCCTCCCTTGAAGGACATGTATTGGATGATGTGGAGGATATGGTCACGGTCATTAGGAGAAACCCCGTTACGGATTAACCAGTCCTGTACTTTTTGCAGTCCAGCGGCCTCGCTTTCATTTAATTTGGCATCTGCTATATCGTGCAGAAGGGCGGCTAGTTCACAAATAAAGAGATCGGCCCCTTCCTCTTGGGCGATGTGGAGCGCGTTTTGGGTGACCCGGTGGATATGCCACCAATCGTGGCCAGAGGTCTCATCCTTTAATTCTTGCAAGACATAGGCTCTTGCTTTTTCTAGAATGATCGTCTTGTCAGTCATGAGGTTCCTTTCTAGGTGAAAATCTACTTTCTCTCATTAGCATAGCATGTTTGGGTGGGGAAGGGAAGGGTCTGCTTTTATGGAGGAGAGTGATGTATCAGAGTAAACGGTGGCAGTATCAAGTCTTGCAGGAGCGCCCCTTAGTGGGGTATGCGCCAGATATTGGAAGTTTAGATGCTAGGAAGAGTCGTCTTTGCTTTTTATCCTTGACCTGGCGGGATTTGGAGCCCAAAGAGGGGGAGTTCGCTTTTGTGGGTTGGGAGCAGCGTTTGGGTTTCTCCCACCTACGGCAGCGAAGACAACGTTTGGTTTTTCGACTCGTCCTAGATCGTCCTAGTTCTAAGGGGACGTCGGGTTTGCCAGCTTGGATCTTGGAGAAGGTTCCTGCCAAACCCTATATCAGTCCATTTGGAAGAGGTCTAGTTCCGGATTATCATCATCCTTATTTAGCGGCGGCTTATCAGCGTTTGGTCTTGGCTTTGGGGAAAGCTTGGGGGCAGGATGGTCTGGTGGCCTATGTAGAGTTAGGGGGATTGGGCCATTGGGGGGAGTGGCACCAGCTTGCTAACTTGGGACCATTGCCCCAAGGGGAGTTTGCCCAGCGCTTTTACGTAGATCCTTGGCTGCTGGCTTTTCGAGACTGTCATTTTTGTCTGCGGCGTCCTTTTGCTTGGCTGGACTGGGGGAAGTCTTATGGTTTTTATCATGATGAGCTGGGGGATCTGGCTCAGACGCGGGTTTGGCTGGAGGAGTTGATGGGGGGCGGTCCATCGTTTGATGGGGCTCAGATGTGTGGCTTGGGGCAGGCTGGTGTGGAGCGGGTGCTAGGGGGTGAGTGGTCCTCTCATTGTTTGTGGGCGCCGCCAGGACGGGACTTGCTGGCTCAGATGCGAGGGTTGGGTTTGTCTTTTTTGGGGCCAGCTTTGCCTCGGAATTCCGAAACGTTTCAGGCTGTAGCGGCTTGTTTGGGGTATCAGATCTGGTTGCCGCAGGTCCAATTTGTGTCTAGTTTGATGGGGACTTGCCTTATTTTGACTTGGGAGAATAGGGGAGTGGCAGCCTTTCCCTTTGCTTGGTCCGTTTCCCTTAATTGGGAGACTTGGCAGGGGGAGCGGGGGCGAAAGCGGCTGTCTTTGGATTTGACGCGGCTGGTTGCGGGGCAGAGGAGGCGGTGTGTGACTTGGCTTTCCTGGCCCTTGCTGGCTTACAAGTTCTTAAGCTTGAGTATCGAAGATCCGATGATCAAAAAACCTCTTTGGATTTTTTCTCAAAAAGGGGAAAAGTGGGCTGGAGGCTTGCTTCTATAGGCTTGGAGTGTTTTCATACCAAAGGAAAAATGGTAAAATAGGGGACAAGAACAAGGGGGAGCAGGATGTCAAAAGAAGAGAATTTAACAGGGGCCCAGGTTGTTGCCCTTACGAGAGAATATTTATCACCTGAGGATGTGGCCTTCGTTCAAAAAGCCTTGATTTATGCAATTGATCGCCATAGTGGTCAGTTCCGTAAGTCTGGTGAGCCTTATATCATTCATCCGATTCAGGTTGCTGGAATTTTAGCCAAATTGAAGTTGGACGCGGTAACCGTGGCTTGTGGTTTCCTACACGATGTGGTGGAGGATACAGTTGTGTCCTTGGACAATTTGGAGCGTGAATTTTCCAAAGAGGTTCGCCTGATTGTGGATGGCGTGACCAAATTGGGGAAGGTGGAGTACAAGTCTCATGAGGAGCAGTTGGCTGAGAACCACCGTAAGATGTTGATGGCCATGTCTCAGGATATGCGCGTGATTTTGGTGAAGCTGGCCGACCGCTTGCACAATATGCGAACTCTTAAGCATTTGCGCAAGGACAAGCAGGAACGGATTTCCCGTGAGACTATGGATATTTACGCACCCTTGGCCCATCGTTTGGGGATTTCTAGCGTCAAGTGGGAGCTGGAAGATTTATCCTTCCGCTATTTGAATGAGGTTGAATTTTATAAGATTACCCATTTGATGAAAGAAAAACGGCGAGAACGGGAAGCGCTCGTGGATGAAGTGGTTGCTAAAATCACTAAGTACGCAGCCGAGCGGAATTTGGATGGTCAGATTTATGGTCGTCCCAAACATATTTATTCCATCTACCGTAAAATGCAGGATAAGAAAAAGCGTTTCGAAGAAATCTATGACCTCATCGCTATTCGCTGTATTTTAGAAACACCGAGCGAAGTTTATGCCATGTTGGGGTATGTCCATGAACTATGGCGGCCAATGCCGGGACGTTTTAAAGATTATATCGCCAATCCAAAGGCTAACGGTTATCAGTCTATCCATACGACTGTCTATGGTCCCAAAGGGCCGATTGAGTTTCAAATCCGGACTCAGGAAATGCATGAAGTTGCCGAGTACGGGGTTGCGGCTCACTGGGCTTATAAAAAAGGGATTAAGGGCAAGGTTGACAGTAAAGAATCCGCTATTGGTATGAACTGGATTAGCGAGATGATGGACTTGCAAGAGCAATCTGGGGATGCCAAGGAATTTGTGGATACGGTTAAACAAGACTTTCTGGCGGAAGAAATTTATGTCTTTACACCAGACGGTGCGGTCCGTGCCCTCCCCAAAGATTCCGTGCCAATCGATTTTGCCTATGAAATCCACACCAAGGTTGGGGAAAAGGCTACTGGTGCAAAAGTGAATGGCCGGATGGTGCCATTGACCACCAAACTTAAGACTGGAGATCAGGTGGAAATCATCACCTCAGCCAATTCCTTTGGTCCAAGTCGTGACTGGATTAACATTGTTAAAACCAGCAAGGCCCGCAACCGCATTCGTCAGTTCTTCAAGAATCAAGATAAGGCCTTGTCGATTGATAAGGGACGGGAGCTCTTGGTGGAGCAATTCCAGCAGCATGATATGCAGGCCAATCAGTTTTTGGATAAGAAACACTTGGATGTCTATTTGGAAAAATCTAGCTACAAGTCTGAAGAGGCCCTTTATGCAGCCATTGGATTTGGGGAAGCCTCTGCCATTTCTGTCTTTAACCGCTTGACGGAAAAAGAACGCCGAGAGATTGAACGCGAGAAGGCACGTGCCCAAGCTGAAGAACTCCTTCAAGGTGGGGAAATCAAGAGTGATAAGCCTGCCAACACCAAGTCTAGACAGGAAGAAGGAGTTTCTGTGAAAGGTGCACCGGGCCTGCTCATCCGGATGGCCAAGTGTTGTAACCCTGTTCCGGGTGATGCCATTGTTGGTTATATCACCAAGGGACGTGGGGTTGCGGTTCACCGCGAAGACTGTATGAACCTGCGTTCGCAAGAAAACTATGAACAAAGACTCTTGGATGTTGAGTGGGAGAGTACTGGCTCAGGCCATAAGGAATATACCGCTAATATTGATATCTACGGCCTCAATCGGACAGGTCTGCTCAATGATGTCTTGCAGGTGCTTTCCAATTCAACCAAGAATATTTCCATGTTTAATGCTCAACCATCCAAGGATATGAAATTCGCCACCATCCACGTTTCCTTTGGTATTTCAAGTTTAGCCAACTTGACCACGGTCGTGGATCGGATCAAGAATGTTCCGGATGTGTATTCTGTTAAAAGGACAAATGGATAGGAGCTGTTTATGCGGGTTGTATTACAGCGAGTAAAGGAAGCCTCTGTTTCCATTGATGGGGAAGTTCAAGCTGCCATTGGCACTGGCTTTCTCTTGTTGGTAGGGATTGGTCCTGCTGATACTGCGGATGATCTAGCCTATATTTGTCGGAAGGTCGTCAATATGCGAATTTTTTCCGATGACCTAGGGAAAATGAATTGTTCCATTCAGGATGTTGGAGGCGCCATCTTATCCGTTTCCCAATTCACTCTTTTCGCCCAAACTAAAAAAGGCAATCGCCCTGCCTTTACCGGGGCAGCCCAACCAGATTTGGCCAAGTCCCTTTATGAGGACTTTAACCAGCTCTTAGCGGACTTTGTTCCTGTTGAAACAGGTGTTTTTGGGGCGGATATGCAGGTGGCTCTGGTGAATGATGGGCCAGTGACTATTTTACTGGACAGTAAAAATCCTTAGGGGGTTATGATGGAGAAAATGACGATGGCCCAATTGGGGGCCTTGCTGGATGAGAAAGAAGTGGCTGTGTTAGATGTTCGAGATCGCGAAGACTTCGCTCCTCGACACTTTGAGGGTTCTCTCAATATTCCCGAACCCGAATTGGCAGATCGCTTAGACCAATTGGACGTGAACACAGTCTATCATGTAGTCTGTACCAAGGGGATCCGAGCTGAGCGTGCTAGTGCTCTCTTACAGAAACAAGGCTATCAGGTCGTTCAGATTGTAGATGGCTGGGCTACTTATGAAAGATGAAAAATCCCGTCAAGTCGAAAAAGGACTTGACGGGATTTTTGGGGTTCAATGCTAGCTAAGGGGCTCTGCATAGAGTTGGTCTGCGCTATACTCTTTTAGACTCATTGAATTTCAAAATCTGACTTTGTCAAGCCTCTTCGCCGAACTCATTGATTGCGTGTCTTGCACGCTTCATTGACAAAATTCAACAGGTCTTCCAGACCCGTTGAACTATCGTCATCAGATTGATGGCAAGCGATGCTTGCTTCATTACCTATTAAATTGTAATCCAATTCCTGGATTACAATTCGTTTCAGATTTCGAACTGTTTCGAGTATAAATTTAGAGGAAGGACGAGTTTTTTATCTGGAAATTGAAGTTCCACTGTCTGCAAGAAGTCTTCGCTCAGCCTTATTCAGTATGTTGTTCGACTTCTTTTTGAGCCGAAACACCCTGATTAAGGAGGCTTTGAATAATGGTTTTGTCGCGAAGTTTGACAGAATCATTGATACTGTTGGCCGATTCAACGATGGTTTGTTCCAGTTGAGCCCGTTTTTGTCTACCGTCTTCGATGGCTTGGATAATTTGTTGATTTTGCACGACTAAACTTTCGGCCAGCTTTGTCACAGCCTGGACACTCATGGTTGGATTTTGAGCGGTCCGTTCCAAGGCTGGAATGGCTTCCTTGCTGGTTTCTGCTAGAAGCTCTAGGGCCGCATTATTGGCATTGGTAATGGCATCGGCGGTCATACCAGAGCGGACGGATTGTTGGAGAATTCCGAGTTGAGCAATCGATAGTTTCATAGTAGGGATGGTATTGCGACGGAGCATCCCTAATTTTTGCCGCATGTCCGTAGAGACCTTGACCAAGTTCCGCATTTGTGGGGTGGTTGCCCAGGCTACGTATAGGCGGCTAATGTATTCCGTGTGTTGGATTTCGAGCATATTGACCACTTCTGTTAGGTGAGCCAACTGATCGGATTTGACTTGGTAATCGATGCTAGCAGGGTCAAGGCTAGCCACTTCCTGTTGGAGTTGGAAAGCGCGATCGCCAGCTTCTTTTTGGCTGGATTCGATAAAGGCGATGACTCCGACTAGATTTTCGATAGAATTGGTGTTTTCCTCAATTAGCATCTCAGCTGAGACAATGTTGCGGGCCAAGACTTCTTCTTGGTTAACAACAGCTGCGGCCATCCCATCCATTTTTTTCTCGATGCTTTGGGAGTCGAAGTAGAATTCTTGCAGGTTGTTCTTGCCCTGACGGAAGAGTTTTTGCAAGAAATTTGGTTTCTCTTCGAGATCGGCTGGTTTAGCATCTTTATACTTCGCGACGAAGCCGTTTAATTCGCGGTTTGTCTGGCTGAGAATGTCGTCTACTTGTGGGATTTCCAGCTTCTTCTGCTCACTAAGGATTTTATTGACCGTGATGTTGACGTTTTCCACAGCCTCTTGTCCGAAATCCAAAAGGGAATTTTTATCTTCCAAGAATTGGTCTACCAGTTGTGGAGTACGGTCCTGGATAGCAGATTGTTGCTGGGGAGTGAGTTTATCAAAAAACTGCAGGCTGGGTGTGTTGGGATTTCCAGGATCACTGGCTAGGATAATTTCACTGGTCTTGTCCTGTTTGAGGGCCTTGTTCGCAATGTTGTCAATGTCAAAGTTGAAGGATTCGCTCATTTATGTTCTCCTGTTTCGTTTTCAGGGCTTAAAATGCGGAGGCTGATTTCGAAGTCCCGCATGTCGGTTTCGTTTAATTGTTTAAGGGTTTCGTCCAAGAGTAGGTCGAACTGTTCCATAGCCACTTGTGCCTTCTTGAGGCGTTGTTGGGCCTGATAGTAATCTTTTGGATCTTGGTAAATCTTGAGGTAACCATTGAGGATTTCTTGGAAGTTCTTCATCTGGCTTTGGTGGACAGCCATCAATTCTTGCTGGTTGCCACCAGTGGAGTTTTCGATTTTGCGTATAATTTCCTGATGATCCTTTTGGATGTTGAGATAGGTTTCTCGAATTTCTTCAGGAATTGGACCTTCCCATTGGTTATCGTCTATAGGTTCCACATAAGCCTCCTTGAGGCGAAGTTGTTCCTGATAGTCTAGTTGTTTGTATTCTTGGAGTTGGTAGTTGACTTTTTGTTGGTTCTTAGTAGCGGTTTTACTAATGGTATTGTAGCGCTTGAGGCCTAGTTTTTTGCGTAGGTCAATGGCCTCAGCTTGGATTGTTTCCAACCGTTCCAAGGTTGGACCAGCCAATTCCTGGTAGGCCTGGATATCGCCCTTGTCTCGAAAAAAGTCTAGCTGTTTTAAATCGAGGTCCACCTTCTGGATATCCTGACGCAGGTACTCTATTCTTAATTTTTTATTAGAAGAAACATGAATACGGTGGGCAGCGATAAAGAGGAGACTTGGCAGCATTAAAATTTCTAGTGGATCTATCATGGTCGAGAAAAGAAATAGTAAGATGAGTAGGATGGTGATCGCACTGGAATTATAAAAACGACTGTGAAAAAAGGATTTTCTTCTGTTCATATATAACCTCTATCTTCCTAAGAATATTCTAGCAAAAAAAGGGGATTTGTGGGGGAAATGGGTGGAACTTCCGACGGAAGTCTGAGAGGACTGCATAAAAATTGAAAAAATTCCGAAAATTAGGTATAATAGGACGTAAAAACTTCTTAGAGTGTGTCCGAACAGAGTTTTGTTCGTGGATATGCTTGTGAAAACATGTTTAAATCGGATTTATAGTCCAAAAAGCGAACAAGGAATAGAAGTGGACACAAGTAGACGGACTCAGAGTGATTTTACTAGTTAAGTTAGGAAGGTTGAGACTTTTTGTCCCGACCACTCGAAAAAGAGCAGGAGACGAGAAATGACTTCAGTTGTTGTTGTGGGAACCCAATGGGGTGATGAAGGAAAAGGGAAGATTACGGACTTTTTATCTGCGAATGCGGAAGTAATCGCCCGCTATCAAGGTGGTGACAATGCTGGGCACACCATTGTGATTGATGGAAAGAAATACAAATTGCATTTAATCCCGTCAGGAATTTTCTTCCCTGAGAAGATTTCTGTGATCGGAAATGGGATGGTGGTTAATCCCAAGTCCTTGGTGAAAGAATTGCAGTACCTAGCAGAAGAAGGAGTTTCAACCGATAACCTTCGTATTTCTGATCGGGCACATGTAATCTTGCCTTACCACATCTGTTTGGATCAACTGCAAGAAGATGCTAAAGGCGAAAATAAAATCGGGACTACGATTAAAGGAATTGGACCTGCTTATATGGACAAAGCGGCACGGGTTGGAATCCGGATTGCAGACCTCCTAGATCGGGATATTTTCAAGGAACGCCTGCAAATCAACCTTGCTGAGAAAAATCGAATTTTTGAAAAGTTATATGGCGCTGAGGCTTTAGATTTTGAGGAAATCTTTGAAGAATATTATGCCTACGGACAGGAAATCAAGAAGTATGTTACAGACACTTCTGTTATCTTGAATGACGCCTTAGATCAAGGGAAACGGGTTCTCTTTGAAGGTGCACAAGGCGTTATGTTGGACATTGACCAAGGAACCTACCCATTTGTAACCTCTTCCAACCCAGTCGCTGGTGGGGTTACCATCGGATCAGGAGTTGGTCCAAGTAAGATTGACAAGGTAGTAGGTGTCTGCAAGGCCTATACATCACGAGTTGGAGATGGTCCATTCCCAACAGAATTGTTTGATGAAGTCGGTGATCGCATTCGTGAGGTCGGTCATGAATACGGAACAACTACAGGTCGTCCACGTCGTGTTGGTTGGTTTGACTCAGTTGTGATGCGTCATTCCCGTCGTGTTTCAGGGATCACAAACCTTTCCCTTAATTCCATCGATGTCCTCAGCGGCTTGGACACCGTGAAAATTTGTGTGGCTTATGATCTTGATGGTGAGCGCATTGATTACTACCCAGCTAGCTTGGAACAGCTCAAACGTTGCCGTCCAATCTATGAAGAAATGCCAGGTTGGTCTGAAGACATCACAGGCGTTCGCAGCTTGGAAGAATTGCCAGAAAATGCTCGTAACTATGTTCGTCGAATTTCAGAATTGGTGGGTGTTCGGATTTCAACCTTCTCTGTTGGTCCAGGTCGGGAACAAACCAACATTTTAGAAAGTGTTTGGAGTCAATAGGAGCAACCTCGATGGACTATAGTCTAGAAGAAAAAGAAGCCTTCATGCGTGAAGCTCTGGCGGAAGCAGAAAAGGCATTGGCCTTGGAGGAAATTCCCATCGGTTGTGTTCTAGTAAAAGACGGTCAGATTATCGGACGTGGCCACAATGCGCGTGAGACTCTGAATCGTGCCGTTCTTCATGCAGAAATTATGGCAATTGAAGCTGCCAATGCCCATGAGGGGCATTGGCGCCTTTTGGATACAACGTTATTTGTGACCATCGAGCCCTGCGTCATGTGTAGCGGTGCCATTGGCTTGGCTCGAATTCCGCAAGTTGTTTATGGGGCAACCAATCCTAAATTCGGAGCTGCTGGTAGTCTCTATAACATTCTCGAAGATAGCCGCCTCAATCATCGAGTAGAGGTTGAGGTCGGGATTTTGGAAGAAGAGTGTGCAGGGATTATGCAGCGCTTTTTCCGCGAAAGAAGGAAAAAATGAAAAATAAGGCTGGAACTTTCTCCAGTCTTATTTCTGAATGAAAGGCGTTTTATGAAAAAGAAATTTCTAGTTGGCGTACTCCTGGCAACCAGTCTCCTGACTGCCTGCAGCCTTGAAACAACTGTGCGTGAAAAGGGGCAGGAACTCATCGAAAAGGTGGCTAGTTCCAATTCGTCTAGTCAGGCTGACTCAGGAGAAGCTGCCCAGCAAGCCTATCAACCGATGTTGGAGGAAATGAAAGATACATGGGATGTCTTGTCAGGCTTTGGTTCTAATCAGTCTCTGTCCTATGCAATGGTGGATATTGACCAAAATGGTCAGCCTGAACTCTTGCTTGGCTCGAAACACGGGGATGGATCGGTTCGGGTAATGGATCTCTATTATCTCAATAATGGTCAACCGACCTCCCTCCTGCCAGAGTCGGCAGAAAGTATTCAAGTCTTTGAGGGTGGTCAGATCCTTGCCTATCGTTTGAATGGTAGTAAGGGAAAGGTTCAACACTATCAGCTTTCTGCTAAGGGGGGAACAGCACAATTCGTCGAGGAGAAAGAATTCCAGAATGGACAAGACCAGGCCCTAGAAATGTTTCGTCTGGAGAATGAAGTCCCTCTTGAAAACCTCAATTGGGTGCAGCTAACAGATACCAAAGCGAGTCCAGAGAGTTCCACCACAAGTCAAAAATCATCTGGTGACAAGGAAGCCATTGCAGCTGGGGACTTCTCCAGTATCCAAGGAAGCTGGATGAGCGTAAGTGGAAATAGCTTTGAACTTTCTGGTAACAAAATCCTCATGAATGGACAGACCTATACTGCAGCGAGATTTAGAGAAGTGAATGGGGATATAGCCTGGAGCATTGCGGAAGGACAGTCCAGTCCACCGGTATTTGTTTTTGTTCCAGCCGGCCAAGCTCTGAACACCCCAGCTCAATCGTATGAGTCTGACAAAAGCCAAGATCGGATTTATCTGATGCCGCAATACGCAGCGCCGCAGGCAGAGATGGAAGAAAACATCTATTATCGTCGTTAGCCTGGGGATTTAAGACTAAAGGAAGAAAAATAGTCGACAAAAAGCAAAATTGTGGTATAATACTTAGTGGAGCAACAGTCTTGCGTGAAGCGGGTCAGGGGAGGAATCCAGCAGCCCTAAGCGATGTAGATTGTGTGCTCTTTTTGTGTGTCTTGAAAAGATTGGTCATCTTGTATACTCTTAATACTCTTTTAGACTCATTGCATTTCAAACATACTAAGCTTTTCAATAGTATAGTAAAAGAATTCAAAAAAAGAGGTTGGAATCAGTTTCCAGCCTCTTTTTTCTTATGATATCAGGTCACCGTTTCTTGTTCAGCTTCTTCCGGATGAGTGTCTAGGTCGGTTGCAGATTTAAAGACCAAGAGCCAGTCCCCGTTTTCTTGTTTGACAAAGGTCAAGGTTACGGATCGGTAATCATCGTATAGGCTGCTCTCGTAGTAAGCCGTTTTCGTTTGGAATCTTTGGGTGTCAGTTTCGGCGGTGCCGTCACTGGTTGAAGTTGGTTCGCCAAAGCGAGAGATGACATCTTTTAGATTGGTTCCACCAGCTCCCGTAGCACCATCTCCGAGAACAAGGTCATCATAATCTTTTTGGGTCCATATGAATTCGGATTCTGTATAAGCCTCGTCATCTTCTAGATAAGTCTCATAGTTTGTGTAGATTTCTTTTACGATTGCCTCATAAACCGATTGTGTCATCAAAAAAATACCGATGGCTGACACCGCTAAGGCAGTACTTACGATGCCCAAAGCCTTCTTGTTTTTCCAGTTGTTATACAGTTCAATGATTCCAAGAACCAGAGCAATAAGGGCGAGGATACAAGAAATGTAATTTAAAAAAGGAACCCATGAGCCCAGTAAGGCGAGGACCGCTAGGGTTAGTGCAATAATCCCTAAAACATGGGATTCGGGTTTCTGATCCATAATGTTCTCCTAAATAGTCTTTTTCGTTTTGTGTAAAACCTAAGTTTAGTATAGCAAAGTTTTCATTTTTACCAAAAGAATGTTTCCTAAAAAAATGGCCTATCTCCTGTGAGGGGAGGAGTGCTCATTGCTTTTCAATCCAAGAGTGAACACTTGTCTGTGTAACTCTTGGTCTTTTTTGATTGAAAATGTAAGCGTATACTTTAATTACGGCAGAACAATTAGGAAAGGAGTCGTAAGATGAATATCATTATTAATATTCTCAATTGGTTCTCGCAGAACATTCTGCAAAATCCGGCCTTCTTCGTAGGTCTCCTCGTTTTAGTAGGATATGCCCTTTTGAAGAAACCAGGCCATGAGGTTTTTGCAGGTTTCGTTAAGGCCACGGTCGGCTACATGATTTTGAACGTCGGCGCTGGTGGTCTGGTTACAACCTTCCGTCCTATCTTGGCAGCTTTGAACTATAAGTTCCAGATTGGTGCGGCGGTTATTGATCCTTACTTTGGTTTGACCGCAGCCAATACAAAAATTGCGGAAGACTTCCCGGACTTTGTCGGAGCAGCTACAACAGCGCTTTTGATTGGGTTCGGAGTTAATATCCTCTTGGTAGCTCTTCGGAAGATTACCAAAGTGCGGACTTTGTTCATCACAGGGCACATCATGGTGCAACAAGCGGCTACCATTTCCTTGATTGTTCTACTCTTGGTTCCGCAATTGCGCAACAGCTGGGGTGTCTTGGCTATCGGTGTGATTTGTGGTCTCTATTGGGCAGTTAGCTCAAATATGACGGTTGAAGCCACTCAACGTTTGACTGGCGGTGGAGGATTTGCCATCGGTCACCAACAACAATTTGCGATTTGGTTTGTGGATAAGGTAGCTCCTTTCTTCGGGAAGAAAGAAGAGAACTTGGACAACTTGAAGTTGCCTAAATTCCTCTCCATTTTCCACGATACCGTAGTAGCCTCTGCGACGTTGATGTTGGTCTTCTTTGGCGCTATTCTTGCAGTCTTGGGTCCAGAAATCATGTCCAATGCGGAAGTCATCACTTCTGGTACTGTCTATGTAGCTGAGAAGCAATCCTTCTTCATGTACATTATTCAGACTGCCTTTACCTTCTCTGTTTACCTCTTCATTTTGATGCAGGGTGTACGGATGTTCGTATCGGAGTTGACCAATGCCTTCCAAGGTATCTCAAGCAAACTATTGCCAGGTTCCTTCCCAGCGGTCGACGTTGCAGCTTCTTATGGATTTGGATCTCCAAATGCAGTGCTTTCAGGATTTGCCTTTGGTCTCCTTGGCCAATTGGTAACCATTGTCCTCTTGATTGTCTTCAAGAACCCAGTCTTGATTATCACAGGTTTTGTACCGGTCTTCTTCGACAACGCAGCCATTGCAGTTTATGCAGATAAGCGTGGTGGTTGGAAGGCAGCCCTCACTCTTTCCTTCATCTCTGGTATTATCCAGGTTGCGGTTGGAGCGATTGCGGTTTCCCTTCTCGGATTGGCGTCTTATGGTGGATACCACGGAAACATCGACTTTGATATTCCATGGGTACCATTCGCTTACATGTTCAAATATCTCGGTATTATCGGTTTTGCCTTGGTCTGCCTCTTCTTCTTGATCATTCCTCAATTGCAATTTGCGAAAGCGAAAGATAAAGAAGCGTATTATGCAGGTCAAATTCCTTCAGAAGATTAAAAAATAAAGGAGAATCATTATGGTTAAAGTATTAACAGCTTGCGGAAACGGTATGGGATCCAGCATGGTTATTAAAATGAAGGTTGAAAATGCCCTTCGTGGTCTTGGTCAATCAGACTTCACTGTGAACTCTTGTAGTGTTGGTGAGGCAAAAGGGTTGGCATCTGGTTATGATATTGTAATTGCTTCTATCCACTTGGTAAATGAGTTGGAAGGACGTACGAATGGCCACATTATCGGCTTGGATAACCTAATGGATGACGCAGAAATTAAAGAAAAATTGTCACAAGTTCTTTAATCACAGTTACACAAAGGGAGCACGGAGAATTCTCCTGCTCCCTCTTTTATAGTAGGAGGTACCAGCATGAACCTAACACAAGCTTTGACAGAAAACAATTCCATTCGCCTCGGTTTGAGTGCCAATACTTGGCAAGAAGCTGTTCGTCTTTCGATTGATCCGTTGATTGAGAGTGGGGCGGTTAAGGAAGAATATTACCATGCCATTATTGAATCCACAGAAGAATATGGTCCCTACTATATTTTGATGCCAGGGATGGCTATGCCGCACGCGCGTCCAGAAGCTGGTGTCAATCGGGATTCCTTCTCGTTGATTACCTTGACAGAGCCCGTTACTTTCTCAGATGGCAAAGAAGTGCAAGTGCTCTTGGCCTTGGCTGCAACAAGTTCTGAAATCCATACCAGCGTGGCAATCCCACAAATCATTGCCCTCTTTGAATTGGAAAATTCCATTGAACGTTTGAGCAACTGCCAAAGCCCAGAAGATGTTCTAGCGATGATTGACGAATCTAAAAATAGTCCTTATCTGGAAGGTCTGGACTTGAATAGCTAAGAGACCAAATGTCACTGTTGAAATAAAGGAATAAAAGGAGAGAGAAATGACACAAATTCCAAATTTACAAGTTGCCTTGGACCACTCAGACTTGCAAGGAGCTATTAAAGCCGCTGTTTCTGTTGGTCATGAAGTCGATATTATTGAAGCTGGAACGGTCTGTTTGTTGCAGGTTGGAAGTGAATTGGTAGAAGTGCTGCGTAATTTATTCCCTGATAAAGTTATTGTTGCGGATACAAAATGTGCGGATGCTGGAGGAACTGTGGCAGCCAACAATGCCAAACGCGGTGCGGACTGGATGACTTGTATCTGTAGCGCAACGATTCCAACGATGGAAGCCGCTTTGAAAGCGATCAAAGAGGTTCGTGGGGACAAGGGTGAAATCCAAATTGAACTGTATGGTGATTGGACCTATGAGCAGGCACAACTTTGGCTTGATGCAGGCATTTCTCAAGCAATTTATCACCAATCTCGTGATGCCCTTCTTGCTGGGGAAACTTGGGGTGAGAAGGATTTGACCAAGGTTAAGAAATTGATCGACATGGGCTTCCGAGTTTCTGTGACAGGTGGCTTGGATATCGATACCTTGAAACTCTTTGAAGGAATTGATGTCTACACCTTCATCGCTGGTCGTGGAATTACAGAGGCTGCGAATCCTGCTCAAGCGGCGCGTGAATTTAAGGATGAAATTCGTCGGATTTGGGGGTAAGTTATGACACGTCCAATCGGTATTTATGAAAAAGCAACACCGAAGCACTTTACTTGGAAGGAACGTTTGGAATTTGCCAAGGAACTTGGTTTTAACTTTGTGGAAATGTCTGTGGACGAATCGGATGACCGCCTAGCTCGCTTAGACTGGAGCAAGGAAGAGCGTTTGGAAGTGGTGAAGGCCATTTATGAAACTGGGATTCGGATTCCGACCATCTGCTTCTCAGGTCACCGTCGTTACCCTCTGGGGTCTAATGATCCTGTACTGGAGGCGAAGTCCTTGGAAACCATGCAGGCTTGTATCGAATTGGCTCAAGATTTAGGTGTTCGGGTCATTCAGCTAGCAGGCTATGACGTTTATTACGAAGAAAAATCGCCAGAAACTCGGAGACGTTTCTTGAAAAACCTTCGCCAGGCTTGTACTTGGGCCGAACAAGCTCAAGTGATGTTGGCCATTGAGATTATGGATGATCCATTTATTAACAGTATTGAGAAGTACTTGGCGATTGAAAAGGAAATCAATTCTCCCTACCTCTTTGTTTATCCAGACACAGGGAATGTATCAGCTTGGCACAATGACCTGTATTCAGAGTTCCTCTTGGGACATAACTCGATTGCTGCGCTTCATTTGAAGGACACCTATCCAGTAACAGAGACAAGTAAGGGGCAATTCCGTGATGTTCCTTTTGGTCAAGGTTGTGTGGACTGGGAGGAAGTCTTCCGTGTTCTAAAAGATACCAATTACCAAGGTCCATTCCTGATTGAAATGTGGTCCGAGAATTGTGAGACAGTAGAGGAGACTAGGGCTGCGATTCAAGAAGCTCAAGCCTTCCTATACCCATTAATTGAGAAAGCAGGTCTTTAATGTTATTACCAGAATTACGACAACGGGTGTATGAGGCGAATATTGCACTGCCTAAGCATGGTTTGGTTAAATTTACCTGGGGAAACGTTTCGGCGATTGACCGTGAGGCAGGGTTGATTGTGATCAAGCCAAGTGGTGTCGACTATGATTTGTTGTCACCCGAAAACATGGTGGTCACTGATTTAGATGGTAAGGTTGTCGAAGGAGATTTAAACCCTTCTTCTGACCTAGCTACCCACGTTGAACTCTATAAGGCCTTCCCAGCAATCGGTGGGGTGGTTCATACACACTCGACAGAAGCTGTTGGCTGGGCCCAGGCTGGCCGTGACATTCCTTTTTATGGAACAACTCATGCCGATTACTTCTATGGGCCAATCCCAGCAGCGCGTTCGCTCACAGAGGATGAAATCAATCGGGCCTATGAAATGGAAACTGGAACGGTTATTATCGAGACCTTCCGGGAGCGTGAATTGGATCCGATGGCGGTTCCGGGGATTGTGGTCCGCAATCATGGTCCGTTCACATGGGGCAAATCGCCTGAGGAAGCGGTTTATCATAGTGTCGTTCTAGAAGAAGTTGCGAAAATGGCGCGCTTTACGGAGACGATAAATCCTAAAGTTGAGGAAGCACCTCAGTTCTTGATGGACAAACACTATCTTCGCAAACATGGTCCCAATGCCTACTATGGTCAGAAGGGCCAATCTCATTAAGAAATTGACATGAAATAGATGAAAGCGGGATTGGGACAAGGGTCCTGATCCCGTTCAATTTTTTTGAAATCCCTTTCCAAGAGTGGTAGAATACTTCATATAAGTTTTATATACTCTTTTAGTTTATCTTTTATTACTGTGTTAGCTCGTCTTGCCGTACTTCAGTACTGTCTGCGACTCGCTGCCTTGTACTAAAATCAAACTAAAAGACTATAAAAGTTGTATGAATATCGTGGTTCTTTCTTTGGTGGTTGGAACGGGAATCATATTGTTAGAGACTGGTTCTATGGTTGGTGACCAGTGAAGAAATTGGAGGAAATTGAAGCCATGGCCATCGATAAAAGTAGTAGTGCCCTCTTACAGCATCTGTTGCATCTAACAACACCGGAAACGATTTCAGATATTGCCAAGCATCTGGGGCAGTCTCGACGAAAAATCTACTACCATCTAGATAAAATCAATGAGGCTTTGCCAGATCACACCACTCCCTTGGTTCCCCGTTCACGGATTGGTTTACTTTTAAATCAAGAGCAGAAGGACGCTTGCCAACATTTGCTGGATCGTATTGATTCCTATTCTTATGTTTTGAATAGTCAGGAACGGATTCAGCTCCTGACCCTTTACATTGCTATTTCCACTGAGCGCGTGACCATTGAGAAGATGCAGCAGCTGATTGAAGTGTCTCGTAACACCGTTCTCAGCGACCTTAGTGAAATGCGCCGCCTTCTTCGGTTGGATCAGTTCCAACTAACCTTGATGACGACCAAAGCCCAAGGGTACGTTCTGCGAGCTGAACCTTTCGCCAAGGTGCAATATATTTACCATTTGCTCTATAGTGTTTTTTCGGATGGAGCTGCGCCTTTTCTTTCGATTTTAAAAGAAAAATTAAACTTAGTAGACCTATTGAATGACTTTGAGGAAATTGCTAGACAGGAATGGACGCATTTGGAAAAAATTGTCGGCAAGCGGATTAATCGCCAAGAGCTGACATCTCTGACACAAATTCTTCCTTGTCTCTTGCAAGCCTATCGCAACATGAACTTGGATACGGATCAAAAAGAGCTTTTGCAAGCGGATTTTGCCCAGGTCCGTGAACGCGTAGAATACAAGGCTGCTCAACACTTGGCGTCCTGCTTGGCCGAAGAAAAGAATATTCAGTTGGACTGTATTGAATTGGAGGTTTTAACCATCCTTCTGCTGTCCTATCGTAAGGATACTGATTTACATGCAACCAGTGAGGACTTCGAAGACTTGCGAACGACTTTGGAACATTATATTTGGTATTTTCAAAATCAATCTAAGTATATCGTCGGCAAACCGGAAGAACTCCTCAACCAGCTGACCATGCACTTTAAAGCCTTGTTGTTCCGCAAACGCTATGGCATTTTCAGCAAGAATCCCTTGTTGGAGCAGATCAAATGCAAGTACCCGGATCTCTTCGCTTACTGTCGGGTTACTTCAAAAATTTTGGAAGATGCCTGGGATGTTCACTTAACCGAGGATGACATCGCTGACCTCAGTATTCAAATGGGAGGCTCCCTCAAAACTCCTCTGGATAAGGGCCAGGAAATCCTCCACATCTATCTGGTATCTGACGAAGGAGTGGCGATTCAAAAGATGTTACTGAAACAGATTCAGTACCATTTACCAAACGAAATGATTCATGCAGTCTTTACCACCGAACAATACAGGAGTGTAGAAGATCTCATCGAGGTTGATTTAGTCATCACCACTAGTGATGGCTTCGAAGTTGATGCACCAACCCTGCAAGTCTCCCCAATTCTGGAATCCCGTGATATCCATCGCATCCAACAATTCATCCAGGAACCAGGTGGTTTCTCTTCGGGAGTAGAACTCCGTCAGCAATTGGAAAAACTGCTGACACCCTACGTACCCTCCCCGGATGACAGGAAAACCCTCCGTTACCGCATTGAAAAACTCTACGGTCAGCGGATGCATTTGAGTAAGGTTGAGAATTAATGAAGTGATTGGATGTCCCTGGACACCCTCCTTGTGAAAAAAATTCAGTCCAAGAGTGAACACAGTTCTGTGTTCCTTTTGGGCTTTTTTGGAACCGTTTTTAGGGCTATACTGGATGTATAAAAGAAATCGGAGGATATAGCGATGGCGAATGTAAAAGACATTACACGTGAGTCTTGGATTCTTTCAACATTCCCTGAGTGGGGCACATGGTTGAACGAAGAGATTGAAGAAGAAGTGGTTGCGGAAGGTAACTTTGCGATGTGGTGGTTGGGCAACTGTGGTGTTTGGATTAAAACACCTGGTGGTGCCAATGTGGTCATGGATCTTTGGTCTTCTCGTGGAAAATCGACTAAGAAGGTAAAAGATATGGTCTGGGGTCACCAAATGGCCAACATGGCAGGGGTGCGTAAATTGCAACCAAACTTGCGTGTTCAGCCAATGGTGATTGATCCATTTGCAATCAACGAATTGGATTACTACATGGTATCTCATGTGCACAGTGATCACATGGATATTAACACTGCAGCTGCAATCATCAATAATCCAAAATTGGATCATGTTAAATTTGTAGGTCCAGTTGAGTCTGGTGATATTTGGGAAAAATGGGGTGTTCCTGCAGACCGGATTATCCGCATTGCTCCAGGAGATAGCTTTGAGTTCAAAGATATTAAAGTCCACGCTGTTGAGTCTTTCGACCGTACTTGTTTGGTGACCTTGCCGATTGACGGTTACGAAGAAAATGGCGGTAGCTTAGCAGGCCTTCCGGTGACGGATGAATTGATGGCCCGTAAAGCGGTCAACTATGTCTTTGAGACTCCTGGTGGAACCATCTACCATGGTGCGGATTCTCATTTCTCTAACTATTTTGCCAAACATGGACGTGACTTCAAGATTGATGTAGCCATCAACAACTATGGCGACAACCCAATCGGAATCCAAGATAAAATGACTTCAATCGACCTTCTTCGGATGGCGGAAAATCTTGGAGCTGAGGTTATTATTCCGGTTCACTACGATATCTGGTCTAACTTTATGGCATCGACCGATGAAATTCTCCAGCTTTGGAAAATGCGTAAAGAGCGTCTAGATTACAAGTTCCACCCATTCATTTGGGAAGTAGGCGGCAAATACACTTATCCATTGGATAAAGATAAGATCGAGTATCACCACCCACGTGGATTTGATGATTACTTCTTAGAAGACTCCAACATTCAATTTAAGGCGCTTCTATAATAGTTGGGAATTATCCGTATCCATTGCGAGATGCGGATAATTTTCATATAATGGATTTGGTAAAAATTGCTTTAGGATCTCGATTAGAGGAGGACACACATGTCAACATTATCCGTTAATGCTATTCGTTTTTTAGGAATTGATGCGATCGAAAAGTCGAAGTCAGGTCACCCAGGGGTGGTGATGGGCGCAGCTCCAATGGCTTATGAACTATTCACAAAAGAGATGCGTTTGAATCCGGCGCAACCAAATTGGATCAATCGTGATCGCTTTATTCTTTCAGCTGGGCATGGTTCGATGCTCTTATATGCTCTGCTTCATCTCTCAGGATTTGAAGATGTCAGCATGGAAGAAATTAAGAATTTCCGTCAATGGGGTTCGAAGACCCCGGGTCACCCAGAGTATGGGCACACAGCTGGTGTAGATGCTACGACTGGACCGCTTGGACAAGGGATTTCCATGGCTACTGGTTTTGCTCAAGCAGAGCGCTTCTTGGCGGCCAAATACAACCGTGAGGGTTTCCCAATCTTCGACCACTATACTTATGTCATTGCTGGTGATGGGGATTTGATGGAAGGTGTTTCCGCAGAAGCGGCTTCTTATGCAGGTTTGCAAAAACTAGACAAGTTGATTGTTCTTTATGACTCCAATGACATCAACTTAGATGGAGAAACAAAAGATTCCTTCACAGAAGATGTGAAAGGCCGTTACCAAGCCTATGGTTGGCATACGGATTTGGTTGAAGATGGAACAGATGTGGCAGCTATCCAAGCAGCCGTTGCGCGGGCAAAAGAGTCTGGTAAACCATCCTTGATCGAAGTGAAGACTGTCATCGGACATGGTTCTCCAAATAAACAAGGAACCAATGCCGTTCACGGGGCACCTTTAGGGGCTGAAGAA
The DNA here is from genome assembly GCF_015686645.1 of Streptococcus sp. NLN76. Taxonomy (NCBI): domain Bacteria; kingdom Bacillati; phylum Bacillota; class Bacilli; order Lactobacillales; family Streptococcaceae; genus Streptococcus; species Streptococcus sp. NLN76. The sequence continues at coordinate 34,136 of NZ_JADPMS010000017.1, forward strand.
ACAGCGGCAACGCGTGCAGCTCTGGGCTGGGACTATGAGGCCTTTGAGGTACCCGCAGAAGTTTATGCAGACTTTAAAGAGAATGTCGTGGACCGTGGACAAGCAGCCTACGCTGAATGGGAAGCTTTAGTAGAAGCTTATAAAGCAGCTCATCCTGACTTAGCAGATGAAGTGACTGCCATCATCGAAGGTCGTGATCCGGTAACCATCAAACCAGAGGATTTCCCTGTTCATGAAGCAGGCTTCTCCCAAGCTACTCGGAACTCCAGCCAAGATGCTCTGAATGCGGCAGCAGCAGTCTTGCCAACTTTCCTTGGAGGATCTGCAGACTTGGCTCATTCCAATATGACCTATATCAAAGCAGATGGTTTGCAAGATGATGCTCATCGTCTCAACCGCAATATTCAATTTGGTGTCCGTGAGTTTGCTATGGGAACGATCTTGAACGGTATGAGCTTGCATGGTGGACTTCGAGTTTACGGAGGAACTTTCTTCGTCTTCTCAGACTACCTCAAAGCAGCGATTCGTTTGGCAGCTCTTCAGGGGCTTCCAGTGACTTATGTCTTCACCCACGATTCTATCGCGGTTGGTGAAGATGGACCAACTCATGAACCAATTGAGCACTTGGCTGGTTTGCGGGCCATGCCGAACCTCAATGTCTTCCGTCCAGCGGATGCGCGTGAGACACAAGCAGCTTGGTACCAAGCGCTTACCAGTGAATCGACCCCAACTGCCCTTGTCTTGACTCGTCAAAACTTGGAAGTTCAAGAAGGGACAGACTTTGACAAGGTGGCGCGTGGTGCTTACGTGGTTTATGAAACGGCTGCAGATTTTGACCGCATTGTCATTGCAACTGGTTCTGAAGTCGAATTGGCTGTGAAAGCTGCCAAAGAATTGGAAGCTGAGGGAGTCAAAGTGCGCGTGGTCAGCATGCCGTCCACTGACGTCTTTGATCAACAAGATGCAGCCTACAAAGAAGAAGTTTTACCAAGTGCCATTCGCAAACGCCTAGCGGTTGAAATGGGAGCAAGCCTGTCTTGGTATAAATATGTTGGACTCGACGGAGATGTTCTAGCCATTGATACCTTTGGAGCATCTGCCCCAGCAGGAAAAGTTCTTGACGAATATGGCTTTAACCTTGAAAATGTGAAAGCAAAAATCTCAGCCCTTTAATGAGTTGAAGCGCCGGCCCTTTGGGCCGGTTTTTGTATGTGACCGACCACTCTCTTCCTTGTCACTAGGGGTATGATTTGATATAGTAGAGTGAATAGAAATAAAGGAGACAACTATGAATTTACAATTTGTTTGGATGCTATTGATCTTTGGAGGAATGTTGTTTTTTATGCAACGTCAGCAAAAAAAACAACAAGCGAAACGCCAAGAACAGATGGCTAGTCTGGCTAAAGGGACAGAAATTGTTACCATCGGTGGGTTATATGGGGTCATCGATGAGATTGACCGTGAAGCCAACAAGATGGTGCTAGATGTAGACGGTGTCTACTTGACCTTTGAATTAACAGCCTTAAAAGCAGTTGTAAATGCACCTCTAAATGCACCTGTAGTGGAAGAAACGGCTGTGGAAGTTGTAGAAGAAGAGGCTTTGGAAGATCCAATTGAAACAAGTGACAAGTAGTGGCACGGTTTATTAATCTTTTGTAATCTTTTCGTAACGGACAGGCGGTCGGATTTTTGCTATACTTTTTTTAGCTAGTTAAGCTAGATTGGTTCGCTACTTGTTTCGTTAATCAGCGAACAACTTAAAGGAGAAATTTACATATGGCATTTACAACTAAGAAAAAATTGGTTACCGGAGTTGCAGTTCTTGGATCTGTAGCGGGAGCATCCGCTTTAGAAGCTCAAGCGGTTACAGCTGAAACACAAGAAGTATCTTTACAAAATAACCAAGTACGTGACATCATCGCGGAAGCAGTTTCTACAACAACTGTTCCAACAATGAATGACCTTACATCTGTTTTCGGTGTAACAGGTACTCATGGGAATGTTTTAGATACATTCGAAGAATTTGCAGAAGAAGCGGTTGTTGAAACTGAAAAGAATCCTTCAGAAAAGAACGCGGCGTTCTCTCAATTGTTGATTGATGCACTTGAAGATTCCGATTTCCGTACTGGCTTGCAAGTTCGTCAAGACGCAGTTTGGCCACGTGAAGCTGCTGTATATGCACAACCAGTTGCGGTTGAGGCTGCAGCTCCAGTTGCTGAAGTTGCACCACTTGCCTTCGAAGCAGTTGCGACTCCAGTAGCTCCTGTAGTTGAAACACCAGCAGCGGAAGCCCCAGTTGTGACACCACTCGTTGAAGCAGCAGCCCCTGTAACGGCAGCAGCTCCAGCAGTTGAAGCCCCAGTTGTGGCAAATCTTGTGGCTAACGAATCAGCAGCTCCAGCGGTTGATGCACCTGTAGCAGCAGCTCCAGCAGCGGAAGCCCCAGTCTCAGACACCCCAGCGACTCCTGAAGCACCAGTTGTTGAGGCTCCAACTCCTGAAGCTCCAAAAGCTGAAGAAAATCCAGCTCCAGCAGCTGACCAAGCAGCCCAACAAGCTGAAGCAGAACGTGTAGCGGCAGAGCAAGCAGAAGCTGAGCGTCAAGCGGCTGAACAGGCTGCAGCACAACAAGCTGAGGCTGAGCGTCAAGCGGCTCAACAAGCGGCTCAAGAAGTTCAAACAGGATCAATCACACCGACTTACAACTACAACACTTCAGGAAGCTACCCTGTTGGTCAATGTACTTGGGGTGTTAAAGTGATGGCGCCTTGGGTTGGCGATTACTGGGGTAACGGCGGTGACTGGGCTGCATCTGCAGCTGCAGCAGGTTTCCGTACTGGTACAACCCCTCAAGTTGGTGCCGTTGCATCTTGGAATGACGGTGGTTACGGACACGTTGCCTACGTTACAGCAGTTGAATCTGAAAATGCTATCCAAGTTTACGAGTCAAACTACAACGGAATCCAACAAATTGGAAACTACCGTGGAACCTTTGACCCTACAACTGCACAAGGTACTGTTACTTACATCTATCCAAACTAAAACAAGTGATAGGACGGCGACTTAGGTTGTCGTTCTTTTTTTTGTTGAAAAACAGAGAAAATGAATGACGATCAGTTCTAAAAAACCACGACAAACGCACGAAAGATTCTAGTAGATTTATTCCCTGCTAGAATCTTTTTTAAATTAGTACTCTTAAAAATTTATCGAATACCATACTCAAATGGAACTTCTTTCGTCTCATACTCATATCTTTACCAACATCAAGATTTCTTAACACACTCAAACAAAATTTG